>DAOPXQ010000152.1:0-6156 GCA_035352395.1 Treponemataceae bacterium
AAAAGGCAACCGGCGACTATCAACTCACGGTCAAGGGCATTCGCAACGAGCGTCTCGTCTTCGGCCTTAAGGGTTTCTCGGGGGAATTCAGGCTGCGGATTCCCGGAAGGCACAACGCGCTCAACGCCGCCGGTGCCATCGCGCTCGCCGTCAGCCTCGCCAAGGACTCCGGCCGAACCCTCGATTTCACCGAGATCGGACACCTTCGCGAGGGACTCGAATCGTTCTCCGGCTCGCGTCGCCGGAGCGAGATCGTCGGCGAGGCGGGCGGGGTTCTCGTCATCGACGACTACGGGCACCATCCAACCGCAATTAAGACGACGCTCGCGGGCCTTCGGGAATTCTATCCGGGCCGCAGGCTCGTCGTGGACTTCATGTCCCATACCTATTCAAGGACGGCGGCCCTGCTCGATCAATTCGCCTCGGCGTTTCCCTCCGCCGACGAGATAATACTCCACAAAATATACGCATCTGCGCGCGAAAAATACGACGGAACGGTTTCCGGAAAAACGCTCTACGAGCTCGTCAGGAAGAAGCACAAGAACGTGCAATACTTCGAGGAAGTCATGGACGCGCGCGAATATCTCGCGAAAAACCTGAAAGAGGGCGATCTTTTCGTCACCATGGGCGCGGGAGACAACTGGCGAATCGGCAGGGCCGTTCTAGAGGATCGGAGGGCAAAATGAAAAGCATGACGGGTTACGCCTTCCGGGAGATCTCCTCGGGCGAGGTTACCGTATCGGTCGAGTTAAAAAGCTATAATTCCCGCTTTCTGGATCTTCAGGTCAACGTGCCTTTTTGGCTCAGCAGGCTTGAAAATCGCGTGCGCGAATTCGCCACGAGCCGAATACTTCGCGGGAAAGTCGAGCTATCGGTAAAGGTAAAGGAGCGATCCTCAAACCTCGTCGTAACGCCCGACGCCGACGCGGCTCGCGCCTACATGAAGGCGGTCTCGTCCATCGCCGACGCCATCGGCCATCAGGAACGCATTCCCCTCTCGCTCATCGTCGCGCAGGAAGGAGTCCTGAAGACCGACCGCGCGCTCGACGTGGACGCGTACTGGAACCGAATCGTACCGGTACTCACCGACGCGTTCGCCGAATTTGACCAGTGCAGGGAAACGGAAGGCAAGGCGCTCCAGGCGGACATCGTCTCGATGATCGCCAAAATCGAGAAAGCCGCCGACGTCGTATCCGGCTGGATTCCGGAAATGGAACGGATCTTTAAGGAAAACATCCGCCAGAGATTCGCGGATATCGTCGGTTCCGCGGTGGACGAGCAGCGCGTTTTGCAGGAAACGGCCTCATTGATGGTTAAATACACCATTAACGAGGAGATCGTCAGGCTCCGAGCCCATCTCGTTAGCCTCCGGAAGGAGCTCGCCGAAAATCCCGCGCCCGGAAGGAAAACAGACTTTATCTGCCAGGAAATCAACCGCGAGGTGAACACCATCGGCTCGAAAAACCAAATACTCGAGGTGGGACAGGCAGTAATCGAGGCGAAAGACGCCCTTGAGAACATTCGCGAACAAATGCGCAACATCGAGTGACGGAGAAACCATGATACACGGATATTACATTCCCGAGGGGAAAGAGGTTCGCGTCGCGATTTCGGGCCGATCGGGCTGCGGCAACACGACGGTTTCCAGGCTTCTCGCCGAGACGCTGGACATATCTTTCATTAACTACACCTTCAGGAGCCTTGCCCAAGAACTCCGCATACCGCTCGCCGAGATAATCGAGAAGGCGAAGACCGATTTTACCTACGACCGCATGGTCGACACCAAACAGGTTGAGCTCGCGCGCGCCTCCTCGTGCGTGCTTGGCTCGCGCCTCGCCATTTGGATGCTCGCCGAGGCGGATATCAAGGTTTACCTGACGGCCACCGAGGAAGTCAGGGCGCGCCGCATCACGTCGCGCGAGGGCGGGAACTACGAGGAGCACCTTAAGTTCACCGCGATGCGCGACGCCGAGGACACCAGGCGATACCTTGAGCTTTACGCCATCAATAACACCGACTACGACTTTGCCGATCTCGTAATCGACACGGAGACTCACGTTCCCGAGGAGATCGCGCTCACGATACTCGCCCGGCTGCAGGAAAAGGGCCTCGTCGCGCGTGGTTGAGCTTTCCCCTTCCGATATCTCCGCGTTTCAAGAAACCATTCTCGGACACTTTCGCGAGTCGGGCCGTTCGTTTCCCTGGCGAGAGACTCGCGACCCCTATGCCATTCTCGTATCCGAGATGATGCTCCAGCAAACTCAGACCGAGCGAGTCGTCCCGAAATACCTCGCCTGGCTTGCATCCTTTCCAGACGCGAAGACGCTCGCGGACGCGCCGCTTTCAGACGTTCTGGGACTCTGGGTCGGTCTCGGGTATAATCGCAGGGCTCGTTTCCTTCATGAGGCATGCAAGCGCGTCGTGCGGGATTTCGGGGGGATCTTCCCGCAGGACCCGGAGCGATTGCGCGAGCTTCCCGGTATCGGCCCGTATACGGCCTCCGCGGTTTCAACATTCGCTTTCGACAAACCCAACGTCTTCATCGAGACTAATATTCGTTCCGTGTTTCTTTTCTTCTTCTTCCCCGACGCGGAGAGCGTCCCAGACTCCGAACTGCTGCCGCTCATCTCGCGAACGATAGACGTCAGGGACCCTCGATCCTGGTATTACGCGTTAATGGACTATGGCGCGGAGCTCAAGAAGAAAGTCAAAAACCCCAACCGGAAAAGCGCCCATTATTCGAAGCAATCCAAGTTCGACGGTTCGCTCAGGCAGGCGAGGGGAGCCATCGTCCGAAGTCTCGGCTCGCCTGGCCGTAAAACCCTTGCGGAGATCGCCGCCGAGACGGAGATCGATTACGAAAGAATCAAAAAAGCGGCGGAAGGCCTTTTAGCGGAAGGACTTATCGAACGGAACGGAGATACTTACCGCATCGGGGATTGACACAAAAGCCCGTTTTTTGCTATAAAGACAGTGCGTAAACACAGCGTGCAAGCGCCAATAGAGCGGATGTCGTATAACGGCTATTACCCCAGCCTTCCAAGCTGGAGACGAGGGTTCGACTCCCTTCATCCGCTCTATTGGCGCTTATTTTTTTGCCCATAAACCTTCATTGACAACCGAAATTTGCGATGTTATTATGTAGATATTCCATTGAATAATACATGGGTGGTACGTCATGCATGATTCCCTGCTCTATGAATCAATTCTAGATAAGTCTGCGGCGTTCATGTGTGTGCTCGATTCAAGCGGCACCATCATTACGATCAATTCGCGTTTCGCGCGCATAATGGGACAGACCGGCCACGAGGCGCTGGTGGACCAAAAGGCCATCGACGCGGTACAGGGAAACGTCGAGCTTAAGTCTTTCTTCCAAACCGTAATGTCGAGCACGAGCGACTCCCCGTTCAGCGGGACCATCGTTCAGTCGATTCACCGAACGGCAGAAAAGCCGCTTTGGGTTAAATTCGACATCTCCAACGTACACTCGTCAGTCCATGGGGTATGCTCGTTTATCGTCGGTTCCGACATCTCCGAAGAGATACAGGCCCGACGGGAAGCCGAGCAAAAAGCGCACGAGCGCAGTACCTTCCTCGTGCGCATGGGGCATGAGCTCCGAACGCCCCTTAACACGGTGCTCGGCTACGCGCAACTCCTGAACGGCCTTGAGGGCCTTTCCCCCGTAGCGAAGGAATACCTCTCGACGATCATCTCCAACGAGAACAGCCTACTGCACCTGCTTAACGACGTGCTGGAGCTGTCAAAATACGAATCTGGGCAGACCGTAGCGTTGCTCACGGAGACGAACATCCGAAAGCTGATCCAGAACGTAACGCAGTCCTACATCGAGCAATTCAACCAAAAAAACCTTTCCCTCACCGTCGAATACAAAACGGACATGCCCGAGGCGATACTGACCGATTCGCAAAAGGTCACTCAGGTGCTTTCGAATATCATCGGCAACGCCCTCAAATTCACCAGAAAGGGCGGGGTGACCGTAACGGTATCCTGCGGACAAATGATAACCATCGACGTGGAGGACACGGGGATTGGCATCGATCCCGAGGATTCCCGCGATCTTTTCGAGTTCTTCTCTCAGGCGGGAAACTCCAAAGAACACATGATGGGTACGGGCATCGGTCTCGCGATCGCGAGGGTTTTCGCGCGCATGCTAGGCGGGGACGTGGTTCTCCTGCGCTCGGGACCGGACAAAGGCTCGGTTTTTCGCTTTACTTTCGAGTCTAAGGCGATCGTTTCCGCGAAGAAAACGAGCCTTTCAATATCCGACTACACGCAGATTACGGGTATAAGCAAACCGTGCAAGGTACTTCTCGTCGATGACGTGGATATCAACCTCGCGATGCTTGAGATATTCCTCTCTCCCGCGGGATTCGACGTGAGCATCGCGGTAAATGGGTTCGAGGCGGTGGAGAAATTCAAATCGTTCGGCCCCGATATCGTATTCATGGATCTTATCATGCCCGAGAAGGACGGCTTCGAGGCAACGAGGGAAATCAAGGCGATAAACCCGAATATCCCAGTCGTCGCGTTGACCGCGAGCATCGTAGACAGCGTAAAGGAACAGGCTCTGGAGGCGGGCGTTAACGATTTCATGAGCAAGCCGTTCATTCCCGAGCGCCTTTTCGAGATAATCGCCGAGCATACCGGCACCGGATACGTTCTAAAGTAATCTTTAAGAGCTATGCCCGAGCGTGGTTGCGCACGGGCAATAGCCCCAAACTCAATAATGCAAGCCGATCCCTATGATGATATCATACAGGGATTTTCCGTCCCTGTCGGATACTCTATCCATTGAAAAACCATTAGTGGCAAGTTCGACCAAATCATAGCCGAAACAAGCCCGCCCATAGATACTCCTCATTCTCTTCGGAAAGACTATCATCTCTAGCCCTCCCGAGTAAAAACCGTCCGCCGGGGAGAAGTACGTCCCCCTGAGGTGATCGTGAAACAACGCGACGTCAAGGAATGGGGAGAGTTGGGCCTCGAAGCTGAACAGGTCGAGCTTCTTGAAGTTCTTGGTCTTTTCGAAATCAATGGTGAATACCTTAACCGGAAAGTCGACGTTAAGCATGATGACTTGATCGGACTTAATTCGGTCGTCGCTTATGCCGCGAAGGGTTGCGGCCGCGTTTGTCTTGTCGGAACCGTCAAACCGCGAATATCCGGAGAATTGACCGTTTATAGCGAATATTCCCGCAACGCTCTTGTATCCCTGCACGGCCCAATCGATCTCTGGCGCTACGTAACTGGGCTTGCTGAAATCGTATGTATAGGAATTCCTTATCGAAAGCATCATGCCGTCGCGGAAATTGCCCGTCCAGTTAACGCGACCGAACGAAAGGGCATGGGCGATCGCGATATCGGGGCCCATGAGGTCCGGATGCTGTATCCCGCTTGGTTCCCAATTACTCGTCAACGACAGCGACGGCGTCCAGTACGCCTTGCCGAATTCATCGAAGTCATAGAGTAAGACGGGCATGTTCGCGTAGACGATCTCGGTAAAATAGTTCGGATCATCCGCGTATTTCACGTCGTTGTCGTCGCGATCGTTGAGCGCAAAACCCTGTTTCCCGCCGACGTGAAACTCGACGATAGGGTTCACCGGGAATATAACGTCGAGCGATGTTGTAAAATGGATTTCGGGCACGTCCCCGATCGGAACGTCGACGGACGCGTCAACGTTCCAAACCATGTCATGCTCGTACATTCGAAACGGAATTTGGAAAATCATCGTTCCGCCCAAATGGGTGAGATGATTCTCGTCGTTCCGATAAATAACGTCCATCGTAAGAGGTTGCATCGAGCCAAAGAAGTTAAAGTCCTTGAGCTTTAGCTTGAGCTGAAAACCCGTGTTCGAGTCGTATTTAGGGTAGGGAACCGCCATGATGTTCCATGTATCCACTGCCTTAATCGTAAGCGCGACGGGAACGATTCCCTCAGCGTCGGGTTCGCCGAAAGTCCGGGTCATATCGACGCTATCGAGAACTCGCTGATTCCTCAACTGCGTAAGAAGATCGTCGATATAAAGATTAATCGCTTCCTCGGACTCGAAGACCGCTACCGTATCGATTTTAACCGCTTGGGACAGGGCATACGACCGCGTGCGGCCGTCCAGATCATACGCGACGCCATCGA
>DAOPXQ010000153.1:0-6147 GCA_035352395.1 Treponemataceae bacterium
GACAATGCACGCGAACCGGAGGGTGTTGAGCCAGCCCTCGACCGCGTCTGACCAGACGGGATCGATTACCTCGGCGAGATCGCAGAGTATCCATGCCTCGATCCCGTTCTTTTCTAGCGCTTCGCGAAGGATGCGCGGCGATTCGGGGAGGCGCCTGACCCCACGGTCTAGCTCGGCGAGCTCGGAACGCGAGTCGGCAAGCCGTTCCTTGATCGCGCCCCGCTCGGAAGCGAGGCGCTCGAGGGATCTTGCGAGATTCTCCCGCTCTGCGTCCACGCGATCAGCGCATCCCGCGACGTCAGTTGCGTCAAGGGTTTCGCCGGGAAACAGATTTTCGAAAAGAGGCGCGCATTGCGAAAGGAGAAGATCGCGCCGTTCCACCTGGCGGGCGGCTTCGCGTTCGGCTTGACCGAGCGCCTCTATCCGCTCGGAAAGGGATCGATATAACTGATGAACGTCGTCGCGGGCGAGGGCCGCGGAGGTTTCGCGATACTCACCCTCAAGCGAGATTTTTCGCGCCTCGAGCGAAGACTTACCGAGGGCAAGCTCCTCCGCCCTGAGCGAGAGGCGATCCGCCTCCCAGCGAGCGTCATCGAGGCTCGTTGAGGCGCGCTCCGCGTCGAGCCTCAGTTTAAGCCAGTCCTGCTGAAGGACGACTCGCTCTATGGAGGCGCACTCCTCGCCCGACTCGAGCGCCGAGGCGAGAGATGCGATGCGGTCCCGCGTCGAGCGCGCGAGATCCTCGGCTGTCCGATAGCTTTCGAGGTTTTGCTTCATCGAGGAAAGGTCGATCGCCTGTTCCTCGAGGATATAATCGCACACGAACTGGTCGACGGACACGAGCGGGGTAAAGTGAAGCGAGCGGACGAAGGCCTCGATATACGGGTTATTCTCGCTCATGCGCCGCCACACCCCGAGCCGCGCAGTAAAGTCCCGGCGAAAGCCCGAACTCGATTCGTAGAAGGACGCGCCCGAGGTCGAGAGGCGATCCTGGAACTGGCGCGAAAGAAGCGGCGCGCCCGATTCCGCCGCGACCGGGACTTTCGCGACGTCTGCGTCGTCGGCTATCCAGAAGCGCGTCGTGACGCGTCCGTCTTTCCATGCCTCGACGCAGGCACCGGCGGTAAACGAGGCCTCGCCGTCGGAAAACTCGAGCATCACGTGACCGACAGAGTCCCCTCGGAGAAAATCGGTGGAGTCGCTTCCGAGCTTGCACCGAACGTATCCTGCTAGGTCGCGGCCGCTCCGCCTGTCGCCGGCGGCGGCGTTGAAGCGCACCTTACGGAGGTCGGATGCCATTACGAACTGTATCGCGTCGATGATCGTCGACTTTCCCGAGGCATTGTCGCCCGATAACAGTGAAAAATTCCCGATGGGGATCACGCTGTCGCGGAAGTAATGCCAGTTGACGAGCCTGACGCGCTCCAAGGTTATCATAGGTCGCCTTCCTCGTCCTCGTCATCCTCGCCTTCGTCGTCAGCCCCTTCATTATCCGGCTCCACGGCGGATGCGGCTCGCTTCTCGGCCTCCAGGGCCTTCTCGATTTCCTCGATAGCCTGCATGTCGAGCGCGAGGGCGAGCGAGGGGTAAAGAAGGATCGTTCCATCGGGATCGGCGGGATCGGACGAAAGCTCGATGAGTCTGAAGTGCTCAAGACGCCTGAAGGCCTCGGCCATGCGGGTCTTACGCGGCTCGATACCCGTAACCGTAAGGAAGCGCCTCAGGAAGTCGCCGACCGAGACGGACGGGAAGCGCGACAGTCTGAGCCCTCCCCGCTCTTCCTCGAAGATAAGTCGCGCGACGAGAAGCGCGGCGGTTTCTTCGCGGCCGAGTCTGGCCCGCATTTCGTGACCCGCGCGGCAGGCGATGACCCCGAGTCCCTCATCGCGGCGGAGCTCGATGCCCGCGCAGGAAAACCAGAGCTCGAGCAGGCGGACGTTGCGAAGCGCGAACTCATAGAGCTTTTCCTCGCGCTCGAAGCTCCGTATCAAAAAGGTCTTGCTAAGCAAAATACGGGCGCACGACCTGAAAGCATCAAACTCCGCGTCGGTCAATTCCCCTATAAGCGCCATCTCGGACGGTTCAGGCTTCATTATTTCCTCCTCAGCACGAGATCGGGCATCTCATAGTCCACCGCGCGGATTCGCTTTCCGCTTTCGCCCGAGACCGTGTATCCAAAACTCGCAGAGCGGGATTCCGCGTAGAGTACGGCATACAGAGACCTGACCCAGCCTTCCGCGTCGGTCGCGAGCTCCGCGAGGGTCAGCGGTCTTTCCTTTCCTCCCCGCCCGTCGAGCCAGAGGGATACCCGCGCGGGATTGAGCTGACGCGCGATCCGGAGACGCAATTCCGCCTCCGCGCGCTCAAGCTCGCATGAGTCGGAGCTCGAGCGGTCGATAAAGTCCGCAACGGCCGTTCCCTTGAGCCATCTTCTGTAGCGCGACTCGGGGCCAAGGCACGCGACCCGATAGAGGCGCGGCGAGAGGAGATCCCGAAGCTCTGGCCGCTCCGAGGCGGCGCGGGCTATCTGCGCGAGCCGCCCCGCGATGCTTGAGTCGGGCTCGAGGAGAAGCCTGATCCGCTCGGCGCTCGACCGCGCGTACTGCATATTCCGCCGATCGATCTCGTCGAGAAGGGGATCAAGATCCTTAAGCACGTCCGAGATCTCGTCGAGCATCGCGACGAGCCGCGATCTCGCCTCGTCAAGCCCGATCCTCGCGCCCCGGGCGTACTTTCCAGCGCTCGCGGAAAGCCACTCGGCATCGTTCTTGAATTCGCGGACGCGTTTAAGGATTCTCGGCCGATAGCGAGAGAGGTTATCGGATGTTTTCAGGCGCTTGTACGCGCCATCGAGGATCTCGCTCGCGTAAAGATCGTAGTGACGATGAAGGAGACCCGCGACGCCCTCCCCTTCGGCTTCGGGCGAAAGGCGCTCATAATGGTCCTTGATTCCCTGAAGGAGCGCCTTCAGGGAATCATTAAGGGCGACGGTCGACTCGTGCGCGTTCAGAACGGCGTAATGACCGTTCTCATCCGCGGCGTCCGAGCACAAAAGGGAGTAGACGGCGACTATGTTGCTTTCGTACTCGGCGCTCAAGCCTTCGTCGATTCGGGCGAGCGACTCGAAAAAGGGGCGAGCCCAGGGCGTGACGTTCACCATGCGGGTGTAATCCTCGAGCGTTTCGAGGGACATCCAACCTGCCCCTACCAGTATGCGCAGGAACCGTCCCGCGATGGCACGAGAGGGCTCCTCCGAGACGGATTCATCCCGCGAAAAAAGCTCGCAAGGCGCATCGCTATCGCTCCCCGTAAGAGGATCGCGATCGGATTCAGAAGACTCCTCGGCGTCCTGCGCTATCGCGGCCCGGTACCGGGTAACGTAGTCGGCGTATCGCGCGATGAGGACCGAACGCTCTACGCCGCGGGGGAATTCCTGAAAGGTGCGCCAATAGAGCACGAGAAGCGCCGCGTAATGCTCGCGGTTCGCGCTCGAAAGCGGCGAGAAAAATCCTTCGGGAAGTGTCGCAAAGACGCCTGATGTGGCCATATCGGTTTATTATAGCTAAGTATCGCGTTTTTTGACCAGCGTCAAAGACGAGCAAATCACAATGTCTTCGACCGTTTCCCCTCTTCCGGGCCAGGGACAGTAGCGGAATGAGTTCGAGTAACTCGCGCGTGCGCGCGAGTTACTCGAACTCATTGGAGCGGATGGCCCGGTTGCCTTCGCGCGCCCGGGCGCGAAGGCAAGGCCCCCTTTATCACGGCTTTCTTCTTTAACGATTCTTGTCTATCCGGAACAAATCGGTTATACATTTCGGTGAAGGGAGAATCGTATGAACCATGGGGAAAAGGCCGTAGAGTTTTTTTGCGGCGGATATAACTGCGCTCAGTCAACCGCGGCGGCGTTCGCCGACGAGGCGGGCTTAAGCGAGGAAGCGATTACGGCGATGATGGCGGGATTCGGCGGCGGCATCGGCGGCACGCGCGAGATGTGCGGGGCCGTGTCGGGCATGGTGTGGGCGCTCGGGCTTTCCGGCGGCAAGTACGACCCCAGCGACAACGCGGCGAAGACCGCGCTTTACCAAAACGTCCGCGAGGCTATACACGAGTTTACCGAGAAGTTCGGGACGACCAACTGCCGCGAGCTTCTGCAAAAGGCAGGCTGCCTTCCGAAACCGGACCCCTCGGTACGCAACGCCGAGTACTACGCTAAGCGCCCGTGCGCCCACTTTGTCGAGGCCGCGGCCGAGATAGCGGCGCGCAGAGGCGGCAAATAACCCGTAGGCCGGATTTCGCTTTTCCCTTTTAAATAGCCTATGCTTGTGGTATCAAACGAGGAGGTTATCATGAAGGGAAACGACAAATTGCTCGCGGCGCTCAACGCGCTTCTCGCGGACGAACTGACGGCTATAAACCAGTATATGGTCCATTCCGAGATGTGCGACGACTGGGGCTACGGCAAACTTCACAAGGCTATCGAAAAACGCTCGATCGACGAAATGAAGCACGCGGAAAAACTGATCGGTCGCATCATATTCCTTGAGGGAATTCCTATCGTCTCGAAAATGAACGACATTCACATAGGCTCGGACGTGCCGAAGCAATTCGTCAACGACCGCGCGGCCGAGCTCGGCGCCATTAAGGCCTACAACGAGGCGATCGCCCTCGCGGGCGAAGTCAAGGATTACGCGACGAGGGACTTGCTTCAGGGAATCCTGAACGACGAGGACGCGCACCTCGACGAGATCGAGTCGATCGAAAGCCAGATCGATCAAATGGGCGCGCAGATATTCCTTACGACGCAAACCCGGGAGTGAAGGTCGGAGATTGCCGGATAATGGCAGGCTTTCCATGCTTGCCATTTCGGCATAACGGGTATACGATGGAAAAATCAAGTTAACGCACTGCGCCAGGAGGCTGACATGCACATGACATTCAACGTAACACGGCACGGGGTGGGCAATCCGGTCGCTTGACCGTTCCCGACTCACGATTCCGTCCCCGAAACGCCGCTCACCAAACCACAAACTCTCTTAACATTTGGAACGGTCGACTTTAGGAGTTGACCGATGAATATCATTCTCATTAAAGACGCTAAGCGCATCGAAGAGGCATCCGCCATCGCGCTCGAGAACCATATCGCGCTTACGCGCGCGAATCCTTGGCTGCCCACGCGCGCGCTCGAGGATTTCATCCCGCGCATCGAGTGGATGACGAACGAAGGAACCGTTTACGGACTTGAGTCCGGAGGTTCGCTCCGCTCGTTCCTTGGCTGGTTTCCGCTGGAGAATTTCCGGAACCTCGGCCCAGGGGCGCTCACGCCCGACTGGTGCGTCGGAGTTCGCAACGACGCGAACGTGCAACGCGACGGCGTGAACGCGCGCGAGGTCTCGAGGCTCATCAGCCCCTTATTCAGGCGGCTTCTCGAGGACGTCAAGCTCGCGGGGATTCCCGTTCACGCCCTCGGCGTTCCCGCGACGGAGTCCGCCCTACTCGACGAATGCTCGCTCCTGGGCTACGGCCGAATCGTGCTCGACGCCGCGCGTCCCGCGAGCGACCTGCTCGCGGAGATTGGCGAACCGCCGCGAGAATTCCGCTCGAGCGGGATGTCCACGCGCGAAATTTCGCCGCGCGAGCCTGAACTGCGGATACGGTCCGCGACGAAAGCCGACGCGCCCGCGCTTTCAGAACTCGACGCGAAGCTCGCGAAGCACATCGGCGAGCCGCCCGTACTGATGCCGGACGCGCATGGATCGACGATCGCCGAATGGGAAGAATGGCTCGGCGATCCGGAGGCAGTCACCTTCGTCGCCGAGAGTTCCGACGACGTCGCGTGGCGGCCGGTCGGCTTTATCAAGGCTGACCCGCCGCACATAGACGTCAGTTGGTTCGTGCACGGGGAGCTAACGCTAGCGATCTGCGGGCTCTACGTGGACCCGACGTGCCGGGGCAAGAACCTGGGCGCGCGGCTCGTCCGCGCGATCGCGGCTCATGCGGCGGCGCGCGGGCGCGACCTCGTCTCCGTGGACTGCGAGACGCACAACCCGGAGGCCCGCGCCTTTTGGCTGTCGCGCTTCAAGCCGGTAACCTGGTCATTCGAGCGGAGGTTCTAGTCCATCGCGCTCGCTCGCGCGGCAAATCGCCGCG
>DAOPXQ010000154.1:0-6136 GCA_035352395.1 Treponemataceae bacterium
CCGATAGTACACCACGTAGTTGACTACGCTGAAATATAAAACGATGACGATCGTCACGCCGATGACATAGGGGGAGAGTATCACGGCCTTGATTATGCTAAGCAGTTGGTCGAACTTCATGATACCATCCAATATCGGCAACCAAGGGTCGGCGCTTGACCTCTATCGCGCGAGCGTACTAGGATAATCCCATGACAGGAATCATCGACTATAACGCGGGCAACATCCGCAGCGTTGAGCTCGCCCTCCTCTCGTTGGGGACCGAGTATCGAATCTCGAAGGATCCGCGCGACCTTAAGTCGGTGGACCGCGTGATTTTCCCCGGTGTCGGCGAGGCGCATTTCGCCATGAGGGAACTCAAGGCGACGGGATACGACTCGTTTCTCCGCGACTGGGCCGCTTCCGGAAAGCCGCTTCTCGGCGTATGCCTCGGCTCCCAAATCATATTCGAGCATTCCGAGGAACGCGACACCGATTGTCTCGGGCTCCTCCCCGGCGTCGTGCGCCGTTTCCCGAAGGACTTCGCCGCGCGCGGACTGAAGATCCCGCACATGGGATGGAACGACATCCAGTACCGAAACGGCGGCTCTCGCCTATTCGACGGAGTCCCGGAAGGCTCGGACTTTTATTTCGTCCACTCGTATTACATGGCCCCGTCGGACGAGTCGATCGTGACCGCGACCGCCGACTACGGATTCCCCGTGCCCTGCGCGGTCCGCAAGGGAAACATCGAGGCGGTTCAGTTCCATCCGGAAAAGTCCGCGGAATTCGGGCTACGCATACTGGCGAATTTTACCGGGGGCGCGACATGCTGAAGAAACGCATCATCGTCTGCCTTGACGTCAAGGACGGCAGGACGACCAAGGGAATCAAGTTCCTCAATAACGTGGACATCGGCGACCCTGTGGAGATGGCCGCCGAGTACTATCGGCAGGGCGTCGACGAGCTGGTGTTTTACGACATCATGGCGTCGGCGCGCGACAGGGGTCCCACGCTCGACCTGATCAGGCGAGTCGCCGAGACAGTGCACATCCCGTTCTGCGTTGGCGGCGGGATCTCGAGCGTCGACGACATCCGCAACACTATACTCGCGGGCGCGGAAAAGGTCAGCGTCAACTCGCCCGCGGTCCGCAACCCCGCGCTCATCACCGAGGGCGCGAACATCTTCGGCGCGCAGTGCATCGTGCTCGGCATGGACGCGAAGCGCGACGCGGCGATGCCATCGGGGTATCGCGTGTTCGTGAACGGGGGACGCGTCCCGACGGATTTCGACGCGCTTGAGTGGGCAATCCGCGCGGAGGGTCTTGGCGCGGGGGAGATAGTGCTTAACTCGATCGACGCCGACGGCACGCGCGACGGCTACGAGATTACGCTCACGTCAATGATCTCGTCGCACGTCGGCATACCGGTCGTCGCGTCGGGCGGCGCGGGTACCACGCGTCACATGGCCGAGGTACTCACCGCTGGAAAGGCGGACGCCGCGCTCATCGCGTCGATGGTGCACTCGGGCGACTTTACGGTCGGCTCGATAAAAAAAGCCCTCGCGAGCGAGGGCATTGCGGTCCGCCTGTAAGGCTAATCGCTATCTTTACTTTATCATCCCGCTATAGGGCTTGAAGAACTTCGAGACAGTCGCCTGAGCGAGATAAAACGCGTAGGGCGATTCCGTCGCGGCGCAAAGGTATTTTCCGTCGTCCCCTTTCGAGAGAATCTCGAGCGTCATGACCTTGCCGGCCGCTGTGAGGCGCTCGACCCCTAGCGGGCTCGAGCGGTCCGTGGACTCAAGCGTTCCGTCCGGCGCGAACGAATCGGCCTTGAGCTCGCCAAGTCCCTGAACCCATGCGGCGGCGAGCTCGGCGTCCGGATTAGCCTTTGCGACCGAGAATCCCGGCACGAGCGTCCAGACAGGCGGATCGCCGGCCTTCGCGATCGCGTATTTATCCGCGCCGAGAACGCCTCGGGTCTCTACCTCGATCCGCGTGATGGCCTCGGGCGGGACGGCCCAAATCGAGCGGTCTCGGAGATCGGAAAGCCCCTTGTCGAAAACGTCCTTCAAACTGCCGGATACCATACTTACGGATTTTCCGCCGTCGATGAGCGCGTAAGACTGACGCGCGGTCGTGGCGTTCTTTCCGACGATGACCGTGCGGACGGCCTTCCCAGAGGATTTGGCGACGACGGTAACGCGCTCGCCTTCCGCGAGCCCGTAACGCTCAAGGTCTTGCCCGCCGGACACGGCGCCCAGAACGCGGATCTCCGCGAGGCTCTTCGTCATCGCGTCGGAGGTCTGCTTCGCGACGCGATACTTTTGCGCGCCGACGGCCCAGCCGTCGCCTTCTTTAATGAGGGAAACGGTCTCGCCGCCCGCGCGGGTAATCTCGATCGAGTCGATCGAGCCTGTGTACGCGATGGTCTTAACCGCGTCGCGGCCGCCCAGGAACCCCTGAACGGCGGCTATGGCGCCCAGCGCAAGTATTGAAACGATCAGCGCAAGCTTTCGTGGTTTCATTTATCTGCCTCCCGCTTTGCCGCCTCTGCGGTCATGTATCGTTCGCGGATCGACTTCCTACGCCGCGCGCGAATCCTCCAGGCGACGAGACCCGCGACCGCCGCGAGCAGCGGAAGCCCATAGAGGTTAACGCCGCGCGCGACCGAGCGAGCCGTCGCGGTGGTCTTCGAAAGGGTATTGAGCGAAAGTCCTTTCGTGCGCATCGCGATGAGGTCTTCCTTTCCGGCCGCGTAGTCGACGGCATTGCGGACGAAGATCGATATGGGCTCGCGTCCGTCTCGGTCCATCACGGCGGAACCCGTCACGGCCGAGGTGCCGATGGCGATTATCTTTCCCGCGCGAACGCTCTTCGGCATATGGCGCTCGGAGACGAGACCGTCCTTCGCGTCGCTCTCCGCCTCGGGGGCGCGGTCGAACGCGCTCTCGAAGTTACCCTCGAGAAGCACGGCAAGATGGCGCTTACCCATCGCGTCCGGAGCGGGGGGACTCATGCCATAGGGCATCAGGCTCACGTTGTCCTTCATCACCCACGACTCGGGCGAGGAGTCCGCGAGGGCCCTAATTTTGCGCCCCGAGGGGACGTTCTTTTCGTCGAAGGCGAAACCGCCCGACTGGAGGAATATGACGTACGCGAGACCGCGAGAAATCGGGCTCTTCGCGTTAAGGCTTTCCTTGGCGAGAAGCGGCGCGTAGTATATCGGCACGTCGTCCTGGCCCTGCTGCCTCGCGATATAGCAATTCTTGTCGAGGACGTATCCCGGTTCCGGCGCGGCGCCGTACTTCGAGAGGAGCCGCTCGAGGCCCGACTGGATCGGGCGATACGTCGGCTGGCCGCCGTAGTACGCCATCTCGCCCTGCGGCTGGATCACGTCGTAGGGATCGAGGAACGCGATCACGTTTCCGCCGCGCATAATGAACTGATCGACGCGATAGAGCTCGGCCTCCGAGAACGCGGCCTTAGGCCCGTCGATGACGATCGTGTCCATCCCCGACGGAATATCGGCGCCCGAAAGATTGACCGGCTTAAGCTCGTACATGTCGGAGAGGTTTTCCGCGAATCGAGCCGAGCCGTTGCGCTCGTCCTCGAGCGCCATTTCCCCGTGCCCGGTGACGTAGCCGATCACGGGAGACTGGGACACGAGCCCCTGCAACGCGTCCGAAACGCCCTGCTCAAGACCGTCCAGTCCCGCGATCGCGTAGCCCCCGAAAAGGTCGCGCGCAAGATCGAACGGAACCGCCCTGAAGCGGTCGCCGTACTGCAGCACGATGCCGAGCGTCGCGACGCCGGATTCCGTCCCGTCCTTGCGGTCCGACCACCCGATCCGATGAAGGCCGTATTTCGCCACTATCTCCTCGACCTCCGCCTTCGATCGCGGAACGGCCGAGGCAAACTCGATGCGATCCCGGTTTTTCTTGTTGACGCGATCGTAGACCGCGCGAACGTTGCGCTCAAGGTCCTTGTATCCGGCGATCCCGAATTTCGAAAGCTCGTCGGATGTGTAGAGCGTCATCGTGACCTTCCCGGTCAGGCCGGAAAGCACGCTCGTGCGGGAAACCATCTTGCCGATGGTCGTGGTGATGCGGTACTCGAGCCCCTCGGTAGAGGCAAGGCCGTCGAGCGTCTCGATGGCGTCCGCGTACACGAGCACGATGCCCATGTAGGCGTTCTTGACGCCGACCTCGTTATCCTTCAGCTCCTGCACCCGGCTGACCCCGATGCCGTAGGACCGCGCGAGCTCCTGGTTTTCGGGCTTCTGCACGTCGAAGAACTCGCAGGTAAGCCGCTTGCCGGCCGCGCTGCCGTACTCGGCGAGCAGATCGCGGAGATAGCGTTCCACGCTGTTGTAGGGCGCGGGAAGGTTCTTTGTAAAGAAAACCTTAACGGAAAGAGGCTCCTCGAGCGCGCGAATCGCCTCATGGCTCGCGGGAGAAAGCGAGTAGGAGCGCTGGGGCGTCAGGTCGACGCGGAAGAACGCGCGATACCCCACGAGGTTTAAAAGAACGAGCGCGACGGCGAACAGCGCGAAGTCGCTCTTGGGGCCGGATATCCATGCCCATATTTTTTTCAACGCCTTTTTCACGCCGCCCTCCTCTGCTCTTCGCTCTTGACCGCGCAGCCAAGGAAGAACGCCGTAAGCGAGAGGAAATACAGAAGGTCGCGCGAGTCTATGATGCCGCGCGCGATCGACTCAAAGTGATAGCCCGCCGAAAGATACTCGAACTTACCGGCTAGGGTTCCCGGCAGGAGCACGAGAAAGCGGTCGACGAGCGCGAGCGCGACGCATATCGAGCACGCGACGAAAAAAGCGACGATCTGGTTCTTGGTCACCGACGACGCGAAAAGCCCGATGGCAGTGAAGCACGCCGCGAGGAACGCCGCGCCAAGGTATCCGCCGACGAGAGGGGCGAGCTCGGGCTTTCCGAGCAGCGCCGCGGTGATCGCGTACGCGAGCGTAGGAACGAGCATTACCATCGAGAATATGAACGACGCGAGAAACTTGCCCGCCACGACGTCGGAGCCGGACACGGGGAGCGTCATCAGGGTCTCGAGGCTGCCGCTCCGCGATTCCTCCGCGAAGAGCCGCATCGTGATCGCCGGGATAAAAAACGCGAACAGCACCGGAAGAAGGGCGAAGAAATTGCGAAGCTCGGCGCGGTTCACGAGAAAGAACGCGGGGAAGAATAGAAATCCCGCAAACGCGAGAAATAGACCGGTAACGATATACGCGACGGGGCTCGAGAAAAATCCTCCGAGCTCGCGCGCCATGATCGCCGGCCAAACCTGTTTCGATTTCATTTTGACTCACCTCCGGCCGTAAGGGTCCTGAACACGTCCTCGAGGCTGTTCCGCTCGATCGTCATCTCGTAGAGCGTCCAGCCCCGGTCGCGCACGGCGGCGAATACGTCGGCGCGCGCATCGGCGTCGCCCGAGAACGAAAGCACCGCGGCGGTAAGGCCTTCCTCGCCTTCGGCTTTCGCGAATCCCGCGATACCCTTGATCCCGGCCGTCGCGGCCTTAAGGGCGGCAGGGTCACAGCCCGATACCTGGACGCGCAGCGCGGACCGGTGTCCGTACCGCTCGCGAAGCTCGCCCGTGGGGCTGTCCGCGACGATCTTGCCGCGGGATATGATGATGACGCGGTCGCATAGCATCTCCACCTCGCTGAGTATATGCGTGGAGATGATGACGGTCCTCGTCTTTCCGATTTCCTTGATGAGGTTGCGCACCTCGATGATCTGGTTGGGGTCCAATCCCGACGTCGGCTCGTCGAGGATCAATATCTCCGGGTCGTGAATCAGCGCGTGCGCGAGCCCGACCCGCTGCCGATACCCGCGCGAGAGCGCCGAGATGTCCTTGTGCATAACCTCTTCGAGCCCGCACTGCTTGGCGATCGGCGGTACCTTAGCCGCCCCGTCGACGCCCTGGACCCTCGCGACGTACGCGAGATAGTCGGCGACCATCATGTCGCCGTAAAGGGGCGCGGATTCCGGCATGTAGCCGATCTTCCGCTTCGAGTCCTTTGGGTCTTCGGCGATGTCCTTTCCGTCGATCCGCACCGTGCCGAACGTTGGATCGAGGAATCCCGTAATCATTCGCATCGTGGTGGTCTTTCCCGCCCCGTTCGG
>DAOPXQ010000155.1:0-6040 GCA_035352395.1 Treponemataceae bacterium
CTGCCTCAGGGCGGAGGGAATAGCGATGGCAACCAGAATTCTGATGATCGAGGATGAACCGGGTCTCGTTCTGACCGTCGGGGACCGCCTGAGGGCGGAGGGTTACGCGTTTGATTCCAGCGATGACGGGATCGTGGGAGAGAGAAAAGCCCTCTCCGAGCAATGGGACGTGATCCTGCTCGATATCATGCTGCCGAGAAAGGACGGATTCGCCATCTGCAAGACCATTCGCGATAAGGGGATAAACACCCCTATCATGATGCTTACCGCGAGGGGCGAAACGAGCGATAAGATAACCGGCCTCAAACTCGGCGCCGACGACTATCTGGGTAAGCCATTCGACATGTCCGAACTCGTCGCGCGAATAGAGGCGCTGAAGCGCCGCGCCGACGCCTCGACGAAGGCGTTCGACGCGACCGGCAGCAAAGGCGACGATCTTGTCATTGACCTCAAGCGCGGCTTTATCCAATACAAGGACACGGAGTCCCCGCTTTCCGCCCAAGAAATAAAACTACTGGATTATTTTTACCGGCACGTCGGCGTGATCATCTCCCGGGAAGAACTCCTTAACACGGTATGGGGATACGACTCGGGCATTACCACGAGAACGATCGACGTGCACGTCGCAAGGCTCAGGCAGAAGATGGGCGACGTGAAAGACTCGCCGAAGTACATTCATACGATAAGGGGAATCGGCTACAAATTCACGCCGCCTCAATAGAGATAATCCGGCCGCCAAAGGCCGCGGGCGAAGGGGAAATCGGAGGCTTCGCGGGTCGCCTCGTCGGAGGCATCGCATGAGTCCGCGTGATCGCCGCCTATCCATGCCTCCGGCGAGATGCCGAGACATTCCCGCAGCCGGCGCAGATAAACGGAGCGCGAAACGTTGACGCCGCCGAATCGCGCGATATGGTCCGTATACACCTGCGAGTCGATCATCATGCCGCCCATGGTACCGAAGAACCTTCGGGCGAAGACGGCGAACGCGGTTTTCGACGCGTCCGATACCCGGGTGAACATCGATTCGCCGAAAAAAACCTTTCCAAGCAGCAATCCGTAAAAACCGCCGACCAAATCGCCGTCCATCCACGCCTCTACAGAATGCGCGATCCCCGAACGATGCAGCTCGACGTACGCGTCGATCATGTCGTCGGTAATCCAGGAGCCGTTCTGCCCTTCCCGCGCCACGCCCGAGCAATGCCCGATGACGCGCTCGAATTGCGTGTCGGTTCGGATGGTGAACGGGGACTTGCGCATCGAGCGGTCAAGCCGCTTGGGTACATGAAAAGTTTCGGGAAAGACGACGAAGCGGGGATTGGGCGATTGCCAGTAGATAGGGTCGTCCTCGTTGAACCACGGGAAAATCCCCTGGACGTACGCCGAGACGATCATGCCGGGCGACAGGTTGCCCCCGACCGCGACCACCGACCCCGAGGACTCGTCCGCGTCGGGGAACGGAAACCGGTCCTCGAGCGTAAGGTACGGGAAGTCCGGGTCGCTGCGTGTCTCCGCGTCGAACACGCGGGGCTGTTTGGACCTCATGCGCCCCCGGTCGGCCTTAGGCCGTCGCCAAGCGGCTTGACGGAAATGCCAGAGGCGGATGAACCGTCCCTGTCGCAGAGCGCGACCCCTCCCGCCGATAGCTCGCCGAAGAGGACCATGTCCACGAGCGGCGTCGTCACGAGATCCTCGATTATTCTCACCACGTTACGCGCGCCGAACTCGGGCGAATAGCCGCGCTCCGCGATGAAGGCCACGGCCGCGTCGGTTACCTCGAGGGTGACCTTGCGCTCGCCCAGTCGCTGGCGGACGTCGTCCAATTCCTTGCGCACGATCGATTCCATGACTTCGCCCGAAAGATGGTTGAAGCGCACGACGGCGTCAAGGCGATTGCGGAACTCGGGCGTAAACGTCCGTTCCACCGCCTCGCCGATGGCCGCGTCGGACACCGAGCGCTCGCCGAAACCGATCATCGGCTTGCCGATATCCCGCGCGCCGGCGTTGCTCGTCATGATGAGTATCACGTTTCGGAAATCGGCCTTGCGGCCTTGATTGTCCGTGAGGGTCGCGTAATCCATTATCTGCAGGAGAATATTGAAAATGTCGGGATGGGCCTTCTCGATCTCGTCAAGAAGGACGATCGCGTGCGGCTGCTTGCGCACCGCGTCCGTAAGGAGCCCGCCTTCCTCGAACCCGACATAGCCCGGCGGCGACCCGATAAGCCGCGAGACGGTGTGCTTTTCCTGGTACTCGCTCATGTCGAACCGATGCATCGTAACGCCGAGGACGTTCGCGAGCGTGCGCGCGAGCTCGGTCTTGCCGACGCCGGTCGGCCCGACGAAAAGGAAATTCGCGACGGGTTTGTGCGGGTCGCGGAATCCGGCGCGCGAGCGCTTTACCGCCTTAACGACGGCGTCGATCGCCTCGCTCTGCCCGAAGATGGCTCCCTGCAAAACGGGCTCAAGCTCGCGCAGTCGGTCGGTCTCGCCGGTCGTCACGGTACGCTCGGGGATTCGCGCGATCTTCGCGATCACGGTCTCTATAAGCGCCTTGTCGATGACCGGTATGATTTTCGCCGAGTCGAGTGGAGCCGCCATCGCGGCAGCGCTGGATGCGGAAGTCGCGTCGATCGGCGTCTGCGCGCCGGTCGCGTCCCGCGCGACGGCGGTAGTCTGCGCGACGGCGGCGCCATTAACCGCGTCTTCCCTGCCCCGCTTCGCGTTTCCCGAGTCGGGAGCCTCGGCGTCCGCGAGCGCGGTGAGTCCGTTAACGGCGGCTTCCCTATGCCGCGCGAAGCCACCCGCGAGAATACGCGCGCGGGCGCCGGCCTCATCGATGATGTCTATCGCCTTATCGGGCAACCGTCGCTCGTTAATAAACTGAGCGGAAAGCTTAACCGCTTCCTCGATCGCCTCGTCGGTGTAAGTTACGCCGTGGAATTCCTCGTAGCGCTTGCGGAGTCCCTTCAGGATCTCTATCGAATCCTCGATCGAGGGCTCGACGATGTCGATCTTCTGGAACCGCCGGGAGAGCGCGTGGTCCTTCTCGAAGAACTTGTTGTATTCCTCGTAGGTGGTCGACCCGATGCACCGGATCTTCCCGGAGGTAAGCACCGGCTTAAGGAGATTGGAAGCGTCGAGCGTGCCGCCGCCGGTGGAGCCCGCGCCGATGATCGTGTGAATCTCGTCGATGAAAAGGATCGCGCGCTCGCGCTTGAGGAGCTCGTCGACGACCCGCTTGATGCGGTCCTCGAAGTCGCCGCGGAATTTCGTACCGGCGACGAGAGAGCCGAGGTCGAGGCTATATACTTCGTAGTCGTAAAGGAGCGGCGGGACTTCCTTGGCGGCGATGCGCTGGGCAAGCCCCTCGGTAATGGCCGTTTTTCCAACGCCCGCGTCGCCGACGTGGATCGGGTTATTCTTCATTCGCCTGCACAGGATCTGAATGGTCCGCTCGAGCTCCAAGTCGCGACCGATGAGGGGTTCTAGCTTACCCGCGCGCGCGAGCGCCGTCAGCTCCACGGTATATTTCTCGAGGAAGCTCTTTTTCGCGCCCTTCTGCCTCGTGCCGGCTTCGCCGCCGGATTCGGGACCGCTTTGCGCGTCGGGAGAGGGTTCGATGGATTCCGGGGAAAACGTATCGTCCTGTGACGAAAGGTCCTCGGCCGAGGCTTCCTCGTCTTCCTTCACGAAAAGATCGTCCTCGTCGGGCTTGGGGTCTTCCTCGAGGATGTCGTCGTCGACGATCTTTACGCCATGGCTGATAACCTCGAGAAGTACGAGGCGATCGAGCCCGCCGCGCCGCATATAGTAAGAGCAATAGTTCTTCTGCTCGTCGATCAGGCTCACGATGATGTCGGATATGTCCAACACGGGCTTCTCCGCGCTCTCGCAGTGCATGACTGCGCGCTCGAACACGTTCTGAAAGCCGACCGTCTGCAGGGGTTCCCTGCCGGTCAGGACGGGCATGTTCTTCCGGAGATACTCGTCGACGCTGTCGTGGATATAGCCGATATCGGCGCCGCACATCGCGAAGATCTTGAGCGCCGACGGATGGTCCAGCACGGCGAGCAGGACGTGCTCGGGCGTGACGTACTCATGGCCCCTTACGCGCGCGTCGGCGAGGGCTTGGTCGAGAACCTTCTGGACGAGATTGCTAACCTTAATCTTCACATAGACTCCATAACGCAACGGAGTGGGAAACCGCTCTGTCGGGCGGCTTCCTGTACCTGCATGCAGCGGGTCGCGGCGATATCGTACGTATACGAGCCGACGACGCCCCGGCCCTTACGATGCACATCTTCCATTATAAGATACGCATCCTCATGTTTCTTGTGAAAAACGGCGATTAATACGGCCACGACGAAATCCTTGGTGGTAAAATCGTCATTGAGAAGAACGACTCGGTATTGTTCCGGTTCATGTACTTCCTCCGAATACGACGTCTGCTGTTCTTCTTTGTTCTCAAATTCCATACTTCCTAAAAAATACTGCAAAACACGGGGATAAACAACAGATTTCCCGCTTGAAAACCCACGTCTCGCATGGCATTATGGCGTAATGAAATCGATAGTGTCCTGGAACGTAAACGGTATCCGCGCGGTCGAAAGCAAGGGATTTCTCGACTGGCTCGCCTCGGAATCGCCCGATATTCTCTGCCTACAGGAAACCAAGGCCCATAAGGGACAGCTTTCACCCCTTCTCGTGGAGCCGACGCTGCCGGACGGCACGATCTACAAATCATGGTGGAGCTCGGCGAAAAAAGCGGGATACTCGGGAACGGCGATTTATTCCAAAACGGAGCCATTATCGGTAACAAAGCTCAACGTGCCGGAATTCGA
This sequence comes from Treponemataceae bacterium, assembly GCA_035352395.1. Taxonomy (GTDB): domain Bacteria; phylum Spirochaetota; class Spirochaetia; order Treponematales; family Treponemataceae; genus Teretinema. The sequence goes on from DAOPXQ010000155.1 coordinate 4,841, forward strand.
CGACGAGGGCCGTGTCGTTGTCGCGGAATTCCCCTGGGGCACCGTCATTTCGGCATACTTTCCGAACTCCCAGGAAGCGGGCGCTCGCCTTGGCTACAAGCTGGGATTCTGCCAGGCGATCCGCGAGGCCTGCGACCGACTCGTCGGCGAGGGGAAAAACGTCATTCTCTGCGGCGACTACAACGTCGCCCATAAACCAATAGACCTCGCTAACCCGAAAAGCAACGAAAAGAACCCGGGATACCTGCCCGAAGAGCGCGCCTGGATGGACTCGTTCCTCGGCGCGGGATACGTCGACACCTTCCGCCAATTCTGCGCCGAACCCGCCCAGTATACCTGGTGGAGCTACCGCTTCCACGCGCGGGAGAAGAACATCGGTTGGCGGATCGACTATCACTGCGTTAACCCCGCGTTCATGCCGAAGGTAAAGTCGTCGACGATACTGAAGGACGTCCTCGGCTCCGACCATTGCCCGATCAAACTTACCTGCGAGCTGCCATGAGGATAAAATACAACGCACCGACGACGCTCACCTACGCCTTTTTCTGCACGATCGTCGTGTTTACCGACCAGTTCCTGTTTCATGGCCTTACCAGGGCGTTCTTTACCGTGCCGAACGCGCTCGCGTTCGACCTCATGAAGCCGGTTAATTACCTCAGGCTGTTTACCCACATCGCGGGACACGCCGACTGGAACCATCTCGTCACGAACCTCGCGTACATACTTCTCCTCGGGCCCATGCTCGAGGAGGCCTACGGCTCGCTGACGATGTTCCTCATGATGATCGTTACCGGCTTCGTCACGGGAGTCCTGAACGCGTGCTTCTTCCCCCATCCCCTCCTTGGGGCGTCCGGCATCGTCTTTATGATGATCCTTCTCGCTTCGTTCACCAACCACGGCCGGGACGATATTCCGCTCACGTTTATACTGATCGTCATCCTGTATCTCGGCAGGGAGATCCTGAACGCCTTCCGCGGCGACGATATCTCCCAGTTCGCGCACCTTGCAGGTGGACTCTGCGGAAGCCTATTCGGGTTCTTCAGCCCCGCGAAAAGCGGTGCCGCAAGACGAGCGGTAAGAACGGCGGTTAACCCGGCCAGAATTACGGCTACCAGGCCAAATTCCACCCCCGCCAAGCGACCGGCTAACGCCGAAAAAACGTCCGCGTCGGAGAAACCCTCAACGGGAGGAAAGCGCTCT
>DAOPXQ010000156.1:0-2464 GCA_035352395.1 Treponemataceae bacterium
ATTACGCTGATCGCGACGTCCCTGCCCGAGGCAAAGGCAAAGATCGCCGAAAGCGTGGCGATCCCGCTCCTGGTCGGGGAGGGTCCCCTGTTTTCGGGTAATAACCTTACCCTCACCGGCACGGCCGAGGTTTCGCCCGTTTCCGTAATCGGGGACATCGACGCCGTATGGACGCCCGTCGCGTTTTGCAACCTGTTCGCCGGGGCGAAAATCGGGACGGGTTGGGGCTTTGCGGGCGCCCGCGGCCTATCGTTCAACGTGCCATCGGGCATGGACGCCCTCGCGGTGGACAAATCCCTCGCGGGTTGCGTGTGGACCGTGCGCGGCGGCGGAACTCTGCAGTTCGACCTCGCGGCGCTCGTGCCCGGGGAATGGACCCACATCGTGGCGCAGAGCTCTCACGAGGTATTCTATCGGGCCTTTACCGGCGCGAACGCCGGCGAATCCTGGTATTGGGAGAACGACGACGGCGAGAATCGAAACGGGCTTTGCTATTACGGAAACCTCTTCGTCGGCTATAAAATGCCGATCGCGCTCGAGATGTTCGGAGTGCTCGCCGAAGGGCAGCGGTTCCTCTACGGCGCGCCGGGCGGTTCCGCCTGGGGCGACGATTTAGTTCAATGGTATTTCGCCCCGATCGCGAACTTCAGGATCGGGGACAGCATCTCGATCGCCGCGCTCGTTCAGTTCCGCACGAGAAGGAACTCCGTCGGCGGAACCGCCGCGTACTACTATCAGTATCGCGACTTGGACGAGTCCAATCCGTATCGCGTCGAATTCTATCGCGCCGGCCTGATCGCCACCTATACGATACGGTGAGGATCGAGACGGCGCCCGCGCGCGGATCGCGGCGCATCGCTCCCGGAATCGCCTGTCTCGCGGCGGTAATCCTCGCGTTAGTCCCGGCGCGCGCGCAGGCGGCCGAGGCTTCCGGCGTGACGGATTCCACCGAGCTTTCCTATTTGATCCCGTTCAAGGTATACGCGGTCGAGACGGTCAACGCGTCGCTTTTTTCCTTTCGGATCGGCGCGGACGCGACCCCCGTCTCGGTAAGCGGCAATGCGCGCATAACCTTCGTGCCGTGCCCCGTCTTCTCCGCGTTCGTCGGCGCGGCGTGCGGCACCGGATGGAATATCCCGATCGGGAAGGGCATGGCGCTTAACGCGCCCGATCCCTCGGGCATGCCAATGGCGGTCGATCGTTCGCTTGGCGGCGTTTTGTGGGACGGCGAGATCGGCTGCAACGCGCAGTTCGACCTTGGCGCGGTCGTGCCCGGAACCTGGACTCACGTGTTTTTTCTCACGACGCAGCTCGCGCGGTATCGGGCATTCACGGGCGCGACTAACGACGAGTCCTGGTATTGGGTGGACGGTCCGGGCGAGAACCGAAACGGCTGGCGCTATTGGGCGTACTACATCGTTGGGTACAAGCTGCCCATCGCGCTGGACGCGGTCGGCATATACGCCGAATCCGAGCGGTTCCTATCCGGCGGCCCGGAGGGCGCTTCCTGGGGCGAGGGATACTGCCACTGGACCTTCGGCCCCGTGTGCGATATCCGCTTTTCCGAGCGCCTAAACCTCAACGTGATGGTGCTTTTCCATAACGTCCGGAATTTCGTCCCCGGGACGGAAAGCCTTTTTTACCAATCCCGCGTCCTCGACGGGGCGAATCCCGAGCGCCTGACATTCTGCAAGGTCGGCGCGAAGTTCATTTACCGGCTACGGTAGTTGGTATGACTGAGCGCGTTCGCGATTTTGCCGGAAAACGGCCATTGACAGAAGGTTTTATATAAAATAATATATGTTTTATATAAAACAGGAGGCTGTCATGAATGACACGCTGAAAACGATCGGCGGGCTCAGGTCGGTTCACGGGAACTTTTCCGCGCGCGCGATAGAAGACGCGGACGTTGAGACTATCATCGGGGCTGCGGTGCGCGCGGCGAACGCGTCGGCTCGCCAAAGCTATTCTATGATCGTCCTCGACGACAAGGAAGCGATGCGCGAGTTGACCGGGTATACGGGCGCGCGTATGATCGTGTTTTGCGTCGACTACTCGCGGATCGAGGCGACTTCCGTGCGGCTGGGGCACGGCGCGTTTTCCGTAGACCTTACCGAATTCGTCAACGGCGCGATGGACACATCCTTCGCCGCGCAAACCGCCGTCATCGCCGCGAAATCCCTCGGCATCGACTCCCTCCTCACGAACGGAATCCACCGCGCCAAGCTCGATCGCGTGTACGAGATTCTCGGTCTTCCCGAGCGCCTCTGCTTCCCTCTGATCGCGCTCGCGCTCGGGTACCCTGCGGAGGAACCGCAGGGCCTTAAGGGGCGCCTGTGCGGCGCGGGCGTCGTGCATCGCGGGCGGTACCACCACCTCACCGACGAAGAGGCGGATTCCCTTAACGCCGAATACGACGACGAATCCCGGAATCTGGGACTGAATCCCGGCTGGAAGAAGCAGG
>DAOPXQ010000156.1:2564-6003 GCA_035352395.1 Treponemataceae bacterium
GAATACGACGACGAATCCCGGAATCTGGGACTGAATCCCGGCTGGAAGAAGCAGGGATTCAATCATTATCTGGACTGGTTCTATACGAAGTGGTCGGGAAAGACGCCGGTCGAGAAACAGCGGGAACTTGCGGACCGACTGCGCCGGTGCGGTTTTCTGGACGTTGAATAAAGGAGTTCTATGATGGACGACAGTGATAAAAAGGCCCGGGAGGCCGCGCTCGCGCTGACGAAGCGCGCGAAGTTCGTGTACGTTATGACCGTGGACGAGACGGGTTTTCCGGAAACCCGCGTGATGTTCAACCTGCTCAAGGTGCGCGCCAAGCCCCTTTCCTCCGGGCCCGCGGCGGTGAAGCGCGACTTCGCTAACTACCTCGGCACGAATACGTCGAGCAAGAAGGTCGCGCAGATGCGGAAAGACGACCGCGTGTGCCTCTATTATTCGGACAACGCGAAATACGAAGGCTGTATGGTGCGGGGCCGCGTCGTCGAGGTAACCGACGCAGCCGTGCGGAAGGGTGTCTGGACGCCTTCATGGATGATGTACTACCACGGCGGCCTAGACGGCGGCGATTTCTCCCTGCTCGCGTTCGAGCCCGAAACCGTTAAGTACTATCACGGTCTGTCGCTGAAAGAGTTCCCCGCGTGAAGGCGATTCGCGAGGGTGGGAGCCTTGTCTCCAAGATTCACCAAGTGTCGGGTCGCGCTTTCGCGCGGATACTTAAGGACCATGGGATCGACGAGCTTAACCCCTCGCAGGGGCGCATCGTGTTCGAGCTTTGGAAGGAAGACCCACTCTCGCAGACGGAACTCGCCGCGCGCACGAGGCTCGACAAGTCGACCCTCGCGCTGATGCTGGACCGTCTCGAGGAGCAAGGTCAGATCGAGCGGACGCGTGATCCCTCCGATTCTCGGAAGCGGCTCATACGGGCGACCGAGGGCAATCGCGCGCTGCACGCGGAATACGAGCGCGCGTCGCGCGAGATGACCCGTCTTTTCTATAAGGGAATTCCCGAGGCGGAGATCGACGCGTTCGAGGCGACGCTCGGTAAAATACTCGCGAACCTCGAAGGGGAATAATTAAACGCCCTGGGCGTAACTGTCGAGCTTCCAGCGTTCGGGGACGGGCGGCTTATCCATCATGCCCTCGGCAGCCTCCGTGAACCTCGCGAAGACGCCCGTGGCCATGAACTCCTTCGCGCGCTCCTCGCTTTCCCAGCATCCTATGGCGAGCGCGTTTGGCCGCGCGGTAAAGAACTGGATAACGACCATCCCCGGCGCCCTGCGCGCCGGTTCAAGGATCGTCCGGCGCCACAGTTCGCACGCCTCGTCAAACCTGTCTTCCTTGAAAAAGTACCTCATCGTCGCTGAATGCATCTCGTTTCCTCGTGACTAAAATTATAGGTTGCCGATCATCGAAAGGAAATAGGCGTGTATTCGCGCGTCCTCCGGGGTTAGCTCCGGATGAAAGCTCAGGGCGAGGATCTTTTTATATCGGACCATGACGGGACTCTCCGCGCCCGAGGCGTCTCGAGCGGTCGCGAGCGTCTCGACCCCGCCATCCATCGCGACGATCTTGGGCGCTCGGATGAAGGTCGCGGGGTAGGGTTCGCTTCCCGCGCCCGGAAAGCGCAAGGGGATCCGCTCGATGAAGGATTCCGTCTGACGCCCGTACGCGTTTCTCTCCACCGTAACCGGGAGGACGTCGAGCGGGACGACCCGCTCGTCGAGCGAGGGCCGCGCGAGCATGATGAGCCCGGCGCACGTTCCCATCGTCGGCCGCTCCCGGGCGAACTCGCGGAGGGCGCCGAAGAGCTTGCCGGGCTTCCAGGGGGTGCCCGTGCCGTAGCCGGTATCCGGCTCCATGAGGAGCCGGGTTAGCGTCGTGGACTCGCCGCCGGGGATGACGAGCGCGTCGCAGCCCTCAAGGTCTTTTTCCACGCGCACCTCGCGGACCGCGGCGCCGAGCCGCGAGAAAACCGCGGCGTGGCTCGCGAAGCCGCCCTGAAGCGCGAGGATTCCGACTGTCGCGTTCATGTCGATTACCAGCCGCGTCCGGCGAGCTTTTCGCCTTCGGCCATCTGCGAGATGGCTATGCCGTCCATCGCCGGCCCTAAGCCCGTGGACACCTCGAGGAGGGTCTTGGGGTCGCGATAGTGCGTAACGGCCTTAACGATCGCCTTGGCTCGCTGCTCGGGATCGCGGGACTTGAAGATTCCCGATCCGACGAACACGGTCTCCGCGCCGAGGTACATCATGAGCGCGGCGTCGGCTGGGGTCGCGACCCCGCCCGCGGCGAAGTTCGGGACGGGGAGCTTGCCGAGCCTGCGAGTCTCGAGGACGAGCTCGTAGGGCGCCTGCAGCTCTTTCGCCGCGGTCATGAGTTCCGCCTCGTCCATGCTCGCGATGCGGCGGATGTCCGCCATCAGCTGGCGCATGTGGCGTACGGCCTCGACGACGTCGCCGGTGCCGGCCTCGCCCTTCGTGCGGATCATCGCGGCTCCCTCGCCGATGCGGCGGAGCGCCTCGCCGAGATTACGGCAGCCGCAGACGAACGGCACCTTGAACTGGTGCTTGGAGATATGGAACTCCTCGTCGGCCGGGGTGAGTACCTCGCTCTCGTCGATGAAGTCGACCTCGAGCGCCTCGAGGATCTGCGCCTCGACGAAGTGCCCGATGCGGCATTTCGCCATGACGGGTATGGATACCGCTTTCTGGATTTCCTGAATCATCTTGGGGTCGCTCATGCGCGAGACCCCGCCGTCGCGGCGGATATCGCTCGGGATGCGCTCGAGGGCCATTACCGCGGCGGCTCCCGCCTGCTCGGCGATCTTCGCCTGCTCGACGTTCGTGACGTCCATGATGACGCCGCCCTTAAGCATTTCCGCGAGCCCTACCTTAACGGCAAACTGTTCTTTCTGGTCCATAATTCGCTCCTTTCGTCAGAAGTCCCCGAGACCGGCCATGCCGGCGTCCTCGGGCGTCTCCCGCAAATATTGTTTAACGGCCGATGAAAGCCGTTTGATTCCCTCGTATATGTCGCTCTCCGAAAGCGATCCGTAGCACAATCTCAGCGAATTCGCGAACCGGTGGTCGACGTCCTGCAGCGGGCCGGGAATAAAGGCAACTCCAGAGTCGACGCAGCGGACGAAAAGCTCTACGCTCGAGAATCCCTCGGGCAGCGTAATCCAGAGCTGAAAGCCGCCTGCGGGCTTCGTCCAGGAAACTTCCTTCGGCATGTGCCGATCGAGCGCGGCGAGCGTCGCGTCGCGGAGCCTTCTGTAGTGCTCTCCGATCCGTTCCCGGTGCGCGGCGTATCCTTCCGCGTCCTCGAGGAATGCCTGCGCGATTCCCTGCATCAAGGGCGGGCATCCAAGGTCCATCGCCTTCTTGATACGCGTCAGGTCACGAACGCGTTCTTCCGAGGTAACGATCCAGCC
>DAOPXQ010000157.1:0-5978 GCA_035352395.1 Treponemataceae bacterium
CGTCCTCCAGAAGGTATCGGGAGAAGGTCGCGGGGACGCCGCTGCCGGTGACGCGCGGAAAGCTTAAGTGCCCGCTCATGATCGCGGGAACGCCCGCTTCCACGAGACGCTTAAAGGGAACCAGCTCGCGCTCCATCAGCGTGCGCTCGTCGATGTTGATTACGGGGAGACGGCCGTGGCTGTCCGAGTCGGTGTCGCCATGGCCGGGAAAATGCTTCGCCGTCGTAAGAACGCCCGCGGCGCGGCTACCCGCGGCGAACGCCGCCCCGAGCACGCCCGCGGACTCGGGGTCTTCGCCGAAGGAACGGGGGCCGATGACCGTCGAGCCATGGTCGGTATAGAGATCCACCGTCGGGGCGAAGTTAAGGTTGATGCCGAGCGCGCGGAGTTCGCGCGCGATGTAATAGCCGGAGTACCAGGCGTCAGCCGGCAAGCCGGAGGCGCCAATCGCGAGATTCCCCGGGGTTTCAGTGGTTCGTCCCTTGATGTGCCTGATCCAGCCGCCTTCCTGGTCCGTCGCGACGAATAGCGGGATATGGAAACGGCCAGCCTTGGCCTTTTCCTGCAGCGTGGAGACGGACTCGGCGACCTTTAGCGTGTTGTCGGTGTTCCATCCGAACACCTTAATGCTGCCAAGCCCGCGCTCGGCGACCCAGTCGGTCACGAGCGGGCTCGGGTCGGCTCCGGCCCAGCCGAACATCAGGATCTGCGCGAGCATCTCCTCGTCGGTCATCTCGTCGACGATGCTTTTGGCGAGCTCGCGGTTCTCCACGGGGTCCCAAAACCCGGGTACGTGGCCCGTCTTCCGGGGCGTGTTGGCCGACGAAAAGAGCGCGACCGCGCACGCGACGAGCGCGCACAGCGCGAGCGTCGAAGCCGCAGCGATAGCGGGCGATACCCGTCCGCTCGCTTTCATTTTACCGACTCGCAGAGCATCTCGTCGATGCAATTTGAGGCCGCGTGCGCGGCGATCGCCCCGTCCGCAGCCGCCGTCACGATCTGCCTGAACGGCTTGGAGCGAATGTCGCCGGCGGCGAAAAGCCCCTTTAGCGAGGTTTGCATGTTCTCGTCGGTGATGATGTATCCGCACTCGTCCATCTTCGCGATCGACGCGAGCTCCGTGCGCGGGTCCATGCCCACGAAGACGAATACCGCGTCGCAGGCGAGCTCGGAAACCTCGTTGGTTTTAACGTCGCGCACAAGGACGGAAGAAACCTTGCCCGCGGGTCCTTCCCCCCCGCGGATCTCCTCGACGGTCATGTTGAATTTAACGGTAATGTGCGGGTTCTTCAGCGTGCGCTCGGCGATCGCCTTCTGCGCGCGGAACGAGTCCCTGCGGTGGATCATCGTCACGCGATCGGTGATGTGCGCGAGGAAATTCGCCTCGTCGCAGGCCGCGTCGCCGCCGCCCACGACGACGATATGCTTATCGCGGAAAAAGGGCCCGTCGCAGGAAGCGCAGTACGAAACGCCCTTGCCGTAGTATTCGGCCTCGCCGGGAACGCCGAGCTTCCGGTGGTCTGCCCCCGTCGCAAGGAGCACCGTGCGCGCCTCGTAGATCACCGGCTCGCCCTCTGGCGGCTCCACCGGAATGACGAACTTGCCCGCCTTCTTCCCGATGCCGGAAACCTTGCCGTAGATAAAGTGCGCGCCGAATTTGATCGCCTGCTTTTTCATCGCGGAAGCGAAATCGTACCCGCTGATCGGCTCCAGGATCCCGGGGTAGTTTTCCAGCCGGTCGATATATACCGCCTGGCCGCCTTCTCCCTTTTCCTCGATCACGAGCGTTTTCAGGTTGGATCGGCCCGCGTACTGCGCGGCGGAAAGCCCCGCGGCGCCGCCGCCTATAATGATGAAGTCGTAGACGTTATCCATAGTTTCAGTCCCCATGCATGCCCGCCGCGCTCGCGTCCCGGGCGACGATTTTGGTTATTCCAGCCAGTACACCTTGTCCGGCGCGTGCTCATCAAGCCAAATCTTGGAGTATCTTCCCGAATCCTCGACCCGCACGTCGTCAGGGAAATACCCGGTGTGGAGAAACCACACGACGTCCAGGATATCCTCGAGGGAATTCGCGGGAGCATAGCGATAATACAGCTCGGCGTCCTCAAGCTCCGCCTTCTTGATAGGGTCGTTCGTCGCGTCCGGATCGATCGCCGCCCGAATCTGACTGCGCAAGCCCCCGTACCAGGCATGCGTCACCGCGAGCAGGTTGAGCTTTTTCTGCTTGTCCATGCGATACAGCTCAAACAGCCCGGCCACCGACGGAACGCGGAGCGTAACCTCGTACTTGTCCGCCTTCGTCAGCGGGCACCAGGTCAGCGTATAAAACGCCTCTTTGCCCTTAATCCGCTTGATAATCCCCGGAGTCATCGCTTGCATCTCGCCATCATACACCAAAAAAGCCCCTTTTCCTATCGTCCCCTTGCCAAACCCCTCCCGTTTTGCTATATTCAGTCTATCGTGGCGCCGTACCCAAGCGGTAAGGGAGAGGTCTGCAAAACCTTTATGCATCAGTTCGATTCTGATCGGCGCCTTACAAAAAACCAAAAACCCGTCCATTGTGGCGGGTTTTTTTATGCCCAAATAAAGGGCGTGCCCTGAGTTACGTGCTAAAAGCACGTAACTCAGGTCGGGCTTTCCGCTTGTAGTCCTCGTCCCGGAACCTTTCGGTTCCGTTCCTCCGGGCTACCGCTACAATCCCTCACGCGGAAGAATCCCCCACAGAAAAGCGCTTGACTTCGTCTTATTGTTCGATTATCATCGAATTATGGAATTAGATGAGATGGCTAAGGTCTTCAAGGCCCTCGGTTGCGGGCAGCGAATCAGGATCATACAGATGCTTCGCGAATGGGAGGGCATCGACACCTGCTGCGATGGGGTGCTCAAGGCATTCACGCGCATGTCCGATGAAATCGAGGTCTCGCGCTCGACGCTGTCGCATCATTTTAAGGAGCTCGAAAACGCGGGGCTCATCGTCTGCGAACGTCAGGGGCAAGCCATGCAGTGCAAGGTAAACGAAGAGCTTCTCGCGAAGATGAAAGATTTCTTCTGAGTTTTTTTATACTATATGTTCGATAGTTCTACATTAATGAAACAACAAAACGGAGGCAGAACATGAACGCTGCATTGAAGCATATCTCGGATTTTCGATGGGGCATCGAGCGGGAAACGCATCGGGTCTCGTCGGACGGAGATATCAGTCCTTCCCGGCATCCGGAAAGCCTGAAGGAACCCTCGTTCACGAAAGATTTCGCCGAAAGCCAGCTTGAACTCGTCACGAAACCGCATGGGTCGATCCAGGGCGCGATCGCGGAACTCGAGACATTGACTGAGACGGCCCGGACCGCTATCGGTCTTGAATTGCTGTGGCCGTTCAGCATGCCGCCCCTGCTTACGGGAGAAACGGCGATACCGATCGCGCGCATGGGCTCGGGCGAGTCGGCGCGCATGGCCGAACGGTATCGCGCGGGTCTATCCGCACGATACGGGGTCGCGCGGCAGCTCATTTGCGGCGTGCACCTAAACGTATCCTTCGGTGAAAAACACCTTATAGAACTGAAGGAGCGCGCACCGCTTACGATGGAAGAAACGGGGCAAGGTTCCGATCGCGACGCCTATTACCTTAGGCTCGTCCGGAATCTTTTCGACGACATGCCCTCGTTCGCGATGCTCTTTGGCTCGACGCCGTTCGATGCCAACGCGCGTAGACCCGACGAGGGTTTCGCGTATTCGGTTCGCAATAGCCCTAAGGGGTATGCGCGGACGGAATACCGACCCTTTCTCGAACTCGGCTCGATCGCGGGACATATCGCGGGCATTCGCCGGGGCATGAAAACCGAGTCGAACGACTTCAGGAGATTGGGATTGATACGGGACGGAAAACCGGTGCAGCTGAACGGACGCGTGTTCCAAAAGGAAAAGGAATTCTACGCTCCGATCAGGTTTAAGCGAACGCCCATGCCTGGCGAGACGGCGCTCGGGGCGCTTGAAAGACGGGGCGTTGAGTATATCGAGCTCCGTTTCTTCGACGTCGATCCGTTCGCGAGCGTGGGTATAACTGAAGACGCGGTACGGCTTGCGCACCTGTTTGTCGTCGCGGGCGTGTCGAAGCCCTCGGTACCGAAGACGAATGCCGAGCTTGCCGTAACGCTGCGGACGGCGGACGATGCCGCGCTGAGCGATCCTTTCAAACCGGAATCGGAGAACTGCCATCTCGCCGATCTTTTGCGCAGGCTCGCGTCGCTCGCGCCGCTTGCAACGGAAATGGGAAGCGATTATGAACGGACGCTCGAAACGTACCGCGCGCGATACCGGAGCCCCGGGTCTTCACCGTCGGCCGCGCTCGCGAAAGACTATCTTGAAAGCGGCCTTGAGTGGTCGCGATACGGCGCGAAGGTCGCGCGATCGAACGAAAAAGGAGACGGATATGGAATCACCGCATGAATGGTCCGTTCCGGGATACGAGGATCTTGAACTGTCGACGCAGATGCTCATCCGCGAGGCGATGAGTCGGGGGCACACGATCGAGGTGCTCGACCGGAACGCGAATTTCATCAGGATTACCGGGAAGGGGAAGGTCGAGTACGTGCGGCAGGCGACGCGCACTTCGCAGGATAGCTACATTGCGCCGCTGATTATGGAAAACAAAAAGGTCACTAAGTTGATCCTTCACGAGGCGGGCATCCGCGTACCAAAAGGCCGCGATTACAAATCGCTCGCTGATATGGAAGCGGACTGGGGCCATTGGCAAGACGCGCGAAGCGTCGTCGTCAAGCCGAACTCGACCAACTTCGGGATTGCGGTCGCGATCCTCGCCGAGCCGTTCGCGAAGGAAGACTTTCTCCGGGCCGGAGAGGCAGCGTTCGCGGAAGACGACTGCGTCATCGCAGAGGAATACGTTTCCGGAAAGGAATACCGGTTCCTCGTCATTGACGGAATAACCCGCGCGGTGCTCCATCGCGTAAGCGCGAACGTGACTGGTGACGGCGAGTCGACGATCGAAAGGCTCATGGAGATAAAGAACGAGGACCCAAGGCGCGGGGAAGGATACCGGAGCCCGCTTGAACGGCTCAGGAAGGACGGCGAGGAAGAGCGTTTCCTCCGCGCGCAGGGTCTCGACTTTTCGTCGGTTCCCGAACGCGGAAGAACGGTGTTCCTCAGGAAGAACTCCAACATCTCGACCGGGGGCGACAGTATTGATTTCACCGACGCCATGCACCCAGGATACAAGGATATCGCGGCTGCGGCCGCGGCCGCGGTCGGCGCGAAGATCTGCGGCGTCGACATGATGGTTTCCGATGTGGGCGCCCCGCCTACCGGAACGAACTACGGCATCATCGAGCTCAATTTCAATCCGGCGCTGCACATTCACGACTTTCCCCACGAGGGAAAAAACCGCGCCGTCGAGAAATACGTGCTCGACCTGCTCGACCTGCTCGACCTGTGAGGAACATAATGCTCGAAATACAGGCACTGACCAAGCGCTATAAAAGCGCGACTGAAAACGCGCTTGACTCGGTGAGCTTCAGCGTGGAAGGGCTCCGTCGATACGATAGTGGAGACGTATACCTATGCCGATTACTAAGATCCCTCGCTAACCTTGAACCTTTCGATCTCGCTACCGACCGCGCCGATGCCTTCCCGGTTTTCTTGTGTTAGGGAGACGACGGCCGCGATTGCCTTGTTGATCTCGGAGGTTCCCGCGCCCATCTCGTCCATGCTTTCCTTGATGCGCTGCGTGATCTGAACCAGCTCGTTCATCTCGGTCAGGATGGCGCGGCTTCCCCCGGCGATCTCGTGCGCGCTCGCCGTGACCGTCCCGCTTTGGTCGCGCATGCGCGTGAGCGTTTCGAGCACCCGCGTCATCTGCTCCTTCAGGGACAGCTCGTCGGGCCAGCGTTTGAGCGCGTCGCGCAGCTCCTCGAGGGCCTCCTCGTTTTTTCCGAGGCGGTAATAGGTCGCCGCCAGATACCGGC
>DAOPXQ010000158.1:0-5953 GCA_035352395.1 Treponemataceae bacterium
CCCGAAGGCGTTCATCAAAACCCTCATTTACAAGGCGATCAACTGCGAGCTTGACCTTTCGTCCGCGCCCGGTTGCGCGAGCCTGAAGCGCGTCGTGCCCGATGCCGCGCCCATGTATTATCCCGAGGCCTTCTTCGCCGTGTGCGTCCGGGGCGACCTGGACGTGAACGAGGTGAAACTCGCCGCGAACCTGAAGGCGAGCGAGGTGGAGCTCGCGTCCGACGTTGACGTAGAACGCCTGACCGGCGCGCCCGTCGGTTTCGCTGGGCCCGTGGGCTTCGTGACCGCGCCCGTCGTCGCCGACGAGTCGGTGATGCTCATGCACGACGCGGTGACCGGTGCCCTGAAAGTCGATCTCCACTTCGAGCACGTCGAGCCCGCGCGCGACTTTACGCCGTACCTGATCGCGGACGTCCGCACCGTGAAGGCGGGCGACAAGTGCGCCGTTTGCGGCGCCGAGTATTACAGCAAGAAGGGCAACGAGCTTGGGCATATCTTCAAGCTCGGATACAAATACACCAAGAGCATGAACATGCTCTACCTCGACGAGAACGGGAAGCAGCAGATGCCGACGATGGGATGTTACGGCATCGGCGTCGACCGCACGCTCGCCTCGATAATCGAGGAGCACAACGACGAGAACGGCATCGTGTGGCCGATGAGCGTCGCGCCGTTCCACGTCGCCATCGTGACGATTAAGTACGAGGGCGCGATGAAGGAAGCCGCGGACAAGATCTACGCCGAGCTTGAGGCCGCGGGAATCGAGGTTCTGCTCGACGACCGCGAGGAGCGCCCCGGCGTGAAGTTCAAGGACATGGACCTAATCGGCATCCCGGTAAGGATCGTGGTCGGCGACAAGAACCTTCCGAACGTGGAGGTTAAGCTCCGTTCCGCGAAGGACGCCGAGCTTATCCCGGCCGGCGAGGCTGCGGCGAAGGTCGCCGCGATCGTCAAGGCGGAGCTCGCCAAGGCGGGAGAATAAGGTTCGCGCATGATATGCATGAGGCCGGTCGGTTACCAGTAACTGACCGGTTTTTTTTTCGTTAATGGAATGATGGGAGGATCGACTATGATACGTGGTTTGTTTCGCGCGACGGCGTTCGTATGTCATCGACTCTTTTTTGACGGCGGAATGAGCTGCGCGGAGATCATGCCCGTGAGCATGAGGGCGGCGCCCGCGAGCGCGCGGGCGTCCATCGTCTCGTTCAGCACGAGCCATCCGCCAAGGGCCGCGAATACGGCCTCGAGGCTCATGATGAGCGCGGCCGGCCCGGGAGATACTCCCTTTTGCCCCAGGATCTGCAGCGTGTACGCGGCGCCGATCGAGAGAATGCCCGAGTAGAGAACCGGAATGAGCGCGCCGTTAGGGCCCGGGGAAAAAGCGAGCGCGAGGGTTTCCGCGCCGAAGCCCTCGGTAAGGAACGCCGCGGCGGCGCTGAGCGTCCCGCACGCGACGAACTGGGCGAGCGCGAGCTTAACCGGGTCCAGGCGCGTCGAGAGCCGCGCGACCACGAGGATGTGCGCGGTCCAGAATAACGCACCCGCGATCTCGAGCCAGTCCCCGAGCGAGACCGAAAATCCGTCACGAACGCTGAGAAGGTAGAGTCCGACCGCCGCGAGCGTCGAACCGACCGCGAGCCCCCATCCCGGGCGCTTTCCGACGAAGAGTCCCGCCGCCGGGATCAGCACGATATAGAGTCCCGTCAGGAACGCGGCTTTGCCCGCGGTGGTCCACTGGAGGCCGATTTGCTGAAGGCTCGCCCCGCAGAATACGATGATCCCGCATAGGGCTCCCCACAGGACTAAGCTAAAACGCGGATGGCCGCGATGGGTAGAGTCGCGCCGTGCAAAGTCATTGCTCGCCGGGACATTTTCTGACGTGCGCAGCCTTTGCGCGCGACGCCGCCAAACGACGAGCGGCAACAGCGAGATCGCCCCGACGAGAAAACGAATCGCGTTGAAGCTGAACGATCCGATGCTCTTTCCCCCGAGCCGTTGCGCGGCGAACGCGACCCCCCATAAAAGCGCGGCGCAGAAGAGATATGCGTAGGGGCGGATGCGGCGAGTCATGCTCGCTCCGATGGTGTTTGTTTCATGCCGCGGAGTATATCAGATTTTCACAATTTAATGCGTTCATTGGCGCGTTGCGGCTTTCACGGTATACTGTCCGTATGCATGACGTTCATTTTTCCCGCGGCGCGCGATCTCGCGTTCCGTTCGTGGCCTTGTTTTTCGCGTTTGCGCTTACCGGCGCGGTATTCGCCGATCCGTTCGCGTCGTTCCCTCAGGGGCTTTCCGGCGATTACGCTGTGTATCGCGACTACACCTGGAAATCACCGACCTGGATCGGCTTGCTCCGCTACGACGACACGACCTGGGGCGCGCTGTGCGTGACCCCGTCGACCGGCTCCCGCGTGTCGATCCTGTTTCGCGGCGAGATATCCGACGGTACCTTCGTGCTCGTCGGCCAGAGCATCATCTCGAACATCGGGCCCGGCGACGTTCCCGCGGTTAACTATCTTATGAAACTGATTCCCGAGACCTATCGATGGCGCCATGACGCGGCGTCCGCGGTATCCGCCACCGACGGAGCGTCCGCGGCTAAGGCCCTTCTTGGGTCGAGTCCGCGTTCATCCCTTTTGCCTCAGGCGGTCGTGACCGCGCAGGATCTTCCTTCCTTCGGCGGAAAGGTTTCGCTCGTGTGGCTCCCCGAGACCCCCGCGATGGGGCTTGCCGGCATGGTGGGTTCGGGCGGGGTTCCGATACTTAACCTTGCGCGCGCGGGGCGTATCCGCTCGGGCGGCGAGGACGAATTTTTCGGCTTTACCCCGATCTCGGATGCCGTGCCGGGAAAGGCCTTGTCCGTCCCCGCCAAGCGCGTTACGGAAAAACGCTCGGTCGATGGGATTCAGTTAACCCTCGACGGGCAGTGGACTATGGTCGCGGATAATACATACTTCCTTGGGAATAGCGCCGTGATCATCGTTGATACGATCGACCTTGAGGCGATGGGAATTCCGCGCGATAACCTTCCATTATCCATGGTTCGTCTGTTCTCCCCGTCGTCTGGGGGGTCGTGGGCGATTCCCGGCGAACTTGGGGTGTCGGGTACGGCGAAGCGATTCCGCATCGTTAACCTGTTTCAGGATGGCCCAACCGGGATTCGCAATCGTGATATTAAACTATGCGTTCCGTCGGCTGACGGTAAAAAGTGCATGGTGGTGAGTCTTTCCGTGCAGGAAACCGCTTATAAGGATAATAAGGCGTATTTCGATTCATTGTTCTAAGTGTCTTGACTTTAATATAACTGCAGTGTATACAGTATAATTAAAGAGGAGAAAGATATGGGCAAAACTCTTGCGCAAAAGGTTTTTGAGACGCATGTCGTGGACAAACCGTTCGGCGAGGCTTGGGTTCTCAGGCTGGACCGCGTGTTTTGCCATGAGATCACCACCCCCATCGCCATAAACGACCTTGTGTCGCGTGGTTTGGACTCGGTATTCGATCCGGACAAGATTAAGGCCGTGATCGACCACGTAACCCCGGCCAAGGACTCGAAGACCGCCGAGCAGGGCCTTGTGCTCCGCAAATGGGCGAAACGCCACGGCATCAAGGACTTTTTCGACATCGGCAAGAACGGCGTATGCCACGCGCTGTTCCCGGAGCTTGGCTTCGTGCGGCCCGGGTTCACCGTAATCATGGGCGACAGCCATACCTGCACCCACGGCGCGTTCGGCGCGTTCGCGGCCGGCGTCGGCACCACCGACCTTGAGGTCGGCATCCTGAAAGGGGTGTGCGCGTTTCAGTATCCGGGCACCATCAAATTCGAGCTCGACGGGAGGCTCCCCGCGGGCGTTACCCCGAAGGACGCGATCCTTTCGATCATTAAGCAAATCGGCGTGAATGGCGCGACGAACAAGGTGATGGAATTCACCGGAAGCGGCGTCGCGGCCATGTCCATGGAAGGCCGAATGACCCTATGTAACATGGCCATCGAGGCGGGCGGAACCTCAGGCGTCTGCATGCCGGACGCGGTGACCGTCGACTACCTGTGGAAATTCATCGGCCCCGAGGGCGACAAAACCTACGCGACCAAGGAAGAGGCGCTCGCCGATTTTAAGAAATGGCATTCAGATCCCGACGCCGAATACGACGCCGTCCACAAGATCGACTGCTCGAAGCTCGTTCCCGTCGCGACCTTCGGCTTCAAGCCCGATCAGGTTAAGACGATCAAGGAACTCGCGGGCACGAAGGTTGACCAGGTGTATATCGGAAGCTGCACGAACGGCCGCATCGAGGATCTCCGTCAGGCGGCGGCGGTGCTCAAGGGCAAGACCGTCGCTCCCGGCGTGCGCGGCGTCGTGAGCCCGGCGACCCCGGCCGTGTTTCAGCAAGCCCTCAAGGAAGGAATCATCCAGATTTTCATGGACGCGGGCTTCTGCGTGACGAACCCGACCTGCGGGGCGTGCCTTGGCATGTCGAACGGCGTGCTCGCCGACGGCGAGGTTTGCGCGTCCACGACGAACCGCAACTTTTTCGGGCGCATGGGAAAGGGCGGCACCGTCCACCTGATGAGCCCCGCGAGCGCCGCCGCGACCGCCGTCGCGGGAACCATAACGGAGGCATGACATGAAAGACTTTAACGGCAAGGTTCTCTTTTTGGACCGCGACGATATCAATACCGACGAGATAATCCCGGCGAAATACCTTACCGAGATATCGAAAGAGGCCCTGAAGCCTTTCTGCCTCGAGGACCTTAAGCTTCCCGGATTTAACCCGAAGTCCGACATCGCGGGAAAGACCGCGATCGTGACGCGCGCGAACTTCGGCTGCGGCTCGAGCCGCGAGCACGCGCCCTGGGCTCTCGAGGTGAACGGTATCCAGATCGTGATCGCCGAGGGATTCGCGCGCATCTTCAGGCAGAACATGTACAACTGCGGGATGATCGCGACCGAGCTCAAGGCCGCGGAGATCGACGAGGTGTTCAAGACCTTCGCAGGACTCGACACCGCACTTGCGGTCGACATCGCCTCGGGGAAACTCACCTTCAGCGCGTACGGCAAGGACGGAAAGAAGGTCGAGAAGCGCTATGATTTCAAGCTCGGGGAATTCGAGGACGCGCTCGTCAAGGCGGGCGGCTGGGTCGCCTACGCGGCCGCGAATTACTGAGCAAAATCCTCAAAAACGTCGAGCCTTTTTTTGCCCCTTGCGGTACAGTGAAAACGTCTTCCGGAAGACGACACACTGTATTCGCGAGGCGGATCATTTATGGATTATTACTGTCTGCTGCAATCCGCGGTTTCATATATCGAAAGCCGCGTACGCTCGGGAATCGATTGCGGCGCGCTTTGCCGCTCGTTCGGCGTGTCCGAGCCCCATTTTCGCGACGTGTTCGCGAGCCATGTCGGAGTTCCGGCGGGACGCTACGCGCTTTCCCGGCGGGTCGCGCACGCGGCGTTCGAGATATCGCATACCGACCGCACCATATCCGACATCGCGCTCGATTACGGCTTTGACAATCCCGACACCTTTACCCGCGCGTTCAGGCGCGAGACCGGCATGACGCCGTCCGCGTTCCGCGCGTCGCGCGTGCCGGTCGGTCGGGTGCGGCTTGTCGCGGGCGCTTACGGGCCGGGGTTGCGGCAGACGGGAAATTTTCCGGTGATTCCTCTCGCAACGGAGGAAACCATGACGAAAGCGAGAATTGAAAAGGTCGACGACGGCTGCGTACTCTACGGAGTCCAGAAGGTGGAGTTCCGGAGCGAGGAGTACACGCCGTTCCCGGCGGCGCTCCGCTCCTGCCTCAACTACATGGGGCAGGAGATCCGGTACGCGTATCTCATGGCGGCGACGGGCGCGGCGTTCCGGCTTCGATGGAACCCGACGTGCTGGGACCCCGGCAACGTCGACATCATGAACGTGTTCGCCGATCCCGAGGAGGCGTTCGTTCGCG
>DAOPXQ010000159.1:0-5924 GCA_035352395.1 Treponemataceae bacterium
GGCTTAAGGCGGCAGGCGTCGAGGTTTCGCTCGGCGAAGAGCTCGTCTCGATCGACCAAAAACCCAAGATCGCGAAGACCTCCCAGCGCGAGGTGCACTACGATAATCTTGTCATAGCGCCGGGAAGGCACGGATTCGACTTCCTACGCAAGTTCATGAAGGACAACGGGATCGCGTACACCGACAACAGTATCGACGTAGGCGTGCGCGTCGAGACGAGGATAGAGCACTACCCCATCGTCCGCGACTACTACGACCCGAAATTCATCTTCCCCGAGCGAACGCGCACCTTTTGCACCAACTCAGGCGCGGCGCACGTCGTTCAGGAACGCTATACCGCCTCCAACGGCCAGCCCTACTACGTCGTCAACGGTCACGCGTATTCCCACGAAAAAGAGGCTAACGGCCTCGTCAATTTCGCGGTGCTCAGAAGCGTGGAGTTCACGAAGCCGCTCGCATCGGGACAGGACTACGCCGAATTCCTCGCGCAGCTCGCGATGCTCACCGGCGGCGGGCATCCTATTATGCAGAGGATCGGCGATTTCCGCATGGGAAAGAGAACCACACTGGACGGACTGAACGACGACCTCTACGACTTCGAGCCGTCGCTTTCCTCCTGCACCCCCGGCGACATCGCGCTCGCGATGCCCTCGAAATTCCTTCGCTCTATATGGAAGGCCCTTAAGCAGCTCGACACGATCGTTCCCGGCGTGCTCCACCCGAGCACGATCATGTATTACCCGGAGATAAAGCTTTACGCGAACAAACCCGTCTTCCTTGATGGCAACTTCATGGCGGCCAAGGACATATACCTGATCGGGGACGGAGCGGGAACCTCGCGGGGCATCACGGGGGCTTGGGCCTCGGGAATACGCGCCGCCGAGGGAATCAGCGCAAGGAGCGGGTGGTAGCATGAGAATCACTGGCGGAACCCTATGCGGACGGACCGTCGAATGCCCTCAGGGCGTCATCCGGCCGGCGATGGACCGAATGAGGGAATCCCTATTCGCCATCCTTGGAGACCTTACGGGAAAATCCTTTTTGGATATGTTCTCCGGCTCCGGCATCTGCGCGCTGGAGGCATCGTCACGGGGCGCCGATCCCGTATACCTCGTCGAGAAGGATCCCCTGAAGGTGAAGACGATCTTTAAAAACGTGTCGATCGCCCCTCATCGCATCGAGTGCAAATTCATGTCGGTGGAGCTTTTCCTCAAGCGAACCAAGGAATCCTTCGACATCATCTATCTTGATCCGCCCTTTCCCTACAAGTATCACGCAAGCCTCGTCGAGATGACGGGAGAACTTCCGGTGCTTAAAGAAGGGGGCATGACTATAATTCACCGCCCGAACGAGCGGGAGATGCCCGAAGTCATCGGAAACCTCACCCGCGTCGATCAGCGCGTCTATGGGCGTTCTATCGTCGATTTTTACCAGAAAAAGTGATTTTTCTTATTTAGACTATTTTTACTTGCACATATGGGGTAAATTTCTTATTATAAGGAACAGGGAACCATTTGAATTCTAAAATAGTTGACGATTTTCGCCGGTTAGAAGGAACGGGTTTCTTAAAAAGCAGCGATTTACCGGTACAAGACCTGAGCGCGGAGCAAAAAGCCGCGCTTAACCGGAAAGGCAACGCGTTCTTTAACCAGGGTGAGATTGAGACGGCACGAAGAATCTTCATCACAACCGGCTATTCGGACGGGCTTTCCCGGGTTGGCGATCACTACGCCGAACAGGGAAGGGAGTTGGACGCTTTCAAACTGTATTGGTTAGCGCACAACAAACGTAAAGCCGAACCAATTCTGGAAAAAATGGCCGCGCTTATAACGACGATCATGGATACTACGCAAGAGGTATAAAAATGGCAGATTTACTTAACGACATGCCGCCGATTCCTGAACTGACGCCCGGAGCATCCGATGAAGACCAAAAATTCAATGAGATCGCGGAGCTCTCGAAAAACGGCTATCTCCTGCTGAAGGATAACAAGATCGATGAGGCCGAGCGCGCCTTCAAGAAAATCATCGAGCTTGAGAGCAACAATAACTATGCCCTCGTGGGTCTTGGCGACGCCGCCCGCAAGAAAAACCGGTTCCGCGAGGCCGTCGACTTCTATACGACTTGCCTTTCCTTCCATCCGGGCAATAACTATGCCCTCTTCGGGCTCGCCGACTGCTATAAGGCGCTGAACCAGTACAATAAAGCTATCGAGATTTGGGAACAATACCTGCAGCACGACGACCGAAACATCACCGTGCTTACCCGCGTCGCCGACGCGTATCGTAAGATTCGCGACTTCAAGCAGTCGAAGATCCTATACCTTCGCGTGCTCGACATGGAGCAGAATAACCCGTACGCCCTTATCGGCCTCGGCCACCTGCACTATGACTTCAAGGAATACCGCGACGCGCTCTACTACTGGACTAAGATGCTCGAGCTGAACGAAAGCTCCGTGGATATCCGCGTGCTCACCTCGATCGGAAACTGCCACCGCAAGCTCAAGACCTTCGAACAGGGCATTTTTTACTTCGAGCGCGCGCTCCGCATGGATCCCGACAACTTCTACGCGCTCTTCGGCCTCGCGGACTGCTACCGAGGCATGAACCAGCAATTCCGCTCCGTCGAATACTGGAACAAGATCCTGGATAAGGACCCGAACAACAAGGTAATACTTACCCGCGCGGGCGATGCCTATCGCAACATGGGCGACTACGAGCTTGCCCAGCAGTACTATCAGCGCGCGCTCGATATCGAATTCGACGTCTACGCCGTGCTCGGCCTCGCGATGATCTGCAAGGTACAGGGAAAATACGACGAGGCCTCATTGAGCCTTACCCGGCTCATCCAGTCCGACCCTAAGAACTATCGACTATACCTTGAGCTCGCGGAATGCCAGCTAAACACGGGGAACAAACAGGGCGCGATCAACACCCTGCAGGATTTCCAGAAGTTCGGCATCCGCAACCAGCTTGTCAACGAGATGGTCGAGCGCCTTCATTAATGGATGATCGGGACGATACCATGAGTCGCGAAAACAAGGCTCTTTCCGGCATGTCGCCGGAAGAGCTTTTTTCTTTCCTTAGCCTCGACAAACCCTTCCGCGCAAGGCAGATCTTCAAATGGATCGCCGACGGCGCGCGGGATTTCGATTCCATGACGAACCTTCCCGCTAGCCTCCGCGCCGACCTTTCCGCCCGGGCGACGGTTTTTTCCACCAAGGTGGAGCAAACCCTTCGCGATCCCGACGGGACGGTGAAGCTTCAGATCAACCTGCAAGACCCATCCTGCTCGGGCGGCGGCGCCGTCGAGACCGTTCTTTTAACCGACCTTGAGGGAAGGAAGACCGCGTGCGTCTCATGCCAGGTCGGCTGCCCCATGGCCTGCGCCTTTTGCCAAACCGGGCACATCGGATACGCGAGAAACCTTGAACCGGGCGAGATCGTCGAACAGTTCTTTCATCTTGAGGATGCCGTAGGGAACCTGGACAACATCGTCTTTATGGGGATGGGCGAGCCGATGCTCAACCTGAGCGCCATCCGCAAGGCTATCGCCATTTTGACGAGCCCCGAGGGACGCGCGCTCTCCAAGCGGCGGATCACGATATCGACATCAGGCATTGTTTCGGGGATACGCTCGCTCGCGGACGAAGGTCCCGAGGTCAGGCTCGCGGTTTCGCTAACCACGGCGAATCCCGAGCTGCGCGAACGGCTGATGCCCGTTACGAAGGCAAACCCCTTGCCCGAACTGCGCAAGGCTATCGCCTATTTCGCGGAAAAATCCGGCAAACGGGTCACGCTTGAGGCGGCTCTCATGGCGGGGGTCAATACTTCGGCGGCGAACGCGAAGGAACTCGCGGATTTCACGCAGGGTCTGAACGTACACGTCAATCTTATCCCCTGGAACGCCGTGCCCACCCTCCCCTTCAGCACGCCATCGTCCGCCGAGACGAAGGCCTTTATCGCTATGCTCGAGGGGTATGGGCTAAACGTGACGCTAAGAACGAGGCGCGGGGAGAAAATCGGCGGGGCATGCGGGCAACTGGGGCGCGGCGCCGCAAACGACGAGGACGACTAGCTATTCGAGGGCGGCGGCGGCCTTTTGGGCCTTATCCCTTCCGGAAAACAGGCTTACGGATCTTTCGTCGACCCAGCCATCCTTCAGATGGATCCACACGGTTTTCTCTTTTCCATCGATAAGCACTTTCTTGCCAACGACATCGAATATCTCGCCGCGACGCCCATGGGCCACGGTGATGCCGTTTTCGCCCGGCTGGTCGCGAATGGATATGTACGGATCGAGCACGAGCACGACGCTGTCCTCCGTGGATATGACGGGGGTCGACGGGAACTTGATCGATCCGAGCCGGCCGGCCGCGGAGCACGAGATAAGGGATACGCACGGCGCCGATAGGACGCACGCCGTAACTGCGAGCGCCGCGGTCGACAAGGCTATTTTATTCAACTTCATAGCGAATACCACTCTTTGATGGCCGGCAGCAGAAGCCGGTCGGAATCGACAAACTCCAGGCGCCCGATCTCGTCCATCGTCGCCCAGGTTACCGAGGAATGTTCCGTCAATTCGACGGGCAGATCAACGGGGATGGAGACCTCATAGGCGAGCAGCTCGGAAGGCCCATTTCTGTTGGTGAACTCCGCGGTGCCGATGAGGCGGCCGACGGAGACGTCTATCGCCATCTCCTCGCGGAATTCCCGGAGCAGCGAGGCTTCGGGAGTCTCGTCGCCGTCGACCTTACCGCCGGGAAATTCCCACCGACTGGCCATCTCGCCCGTTGGCAGGCGCTTTCCGATGAGAAACTTTCCGTTACGGAAGATTATGCCGGCGATGGAACGTTTCATGCGTTCAGAGGAAAGGTATGGTCGGGAACAGGAAATGAAACGCCGCGGCCATGAGGCACGCGACTCCGACATACCGTTTACCGTCGATGATCTTCCGCACGAAGGGAGGAAGAGCTTCCTCGTCGACGGTGGTACGGGTCTTGTAGTATTCGTAAAGAACGGCAAAACCGCCCGCGAGGCCGGTGAGCGCGGGGAAAAGGTCGCCGATTACCGGGATGTCGCCGCGGACCGGCGTAAGCAGCTTAAAGAATCCGGTAACCGCCGTAAGGATTCCGAGCACCAGTCGAAAGGTCTCGTCGTGCACGATGGCGGGCACGCGGGCGTCGGGAACGATATCGAGACTCTCGCGGTCGGCGTACACGAGCATGTAGCCGATGATCGCGTTGAGCAGAATGGACAGAAAATAAAACTGAAGCATCAAAGTCTCCGTTACCAAAAGAATAAGAAAAAACTCATTTACGGTCAACCGAGGAGGTTATGGTTACGCCGGTATTTTCGATTTTTACCTCGGCTTTCACGCTTGAAACCTCAAAATCGGGCAGTTTCGCGCGCAACTGGAGCTCGGGTCCCCGCAGTACGTCGGTCAGCTCGCGGGTCTCAAGGACGTTCCCCGCGCGATCGAGGGCCGTTATGACAGCCGTCACGGGAACCGACCCTGTCGAAGCCGACGGCGCGGTTTTTTTCGCGTTGGCCGCGGGAGCGCAGCGAAGCGTTACGTATACAGATTCCTCGTAAAGGAAGGCCTTGAGCTTGAAATCGTACCCGCCCGCCGAGGCCGATCCCGGCGAGTCGCGAAAGAGCGTGAGCGCAACGACGGCGACGCTGAGGATGATGATCGTGATGAACACGCTTTTAAGCCCCGCGTTCGCCGTAAGGCCGCGGATAAAACCCTTGTTCGGCGTGTAACCCTTCTTGTAAGCGTTGCGAACGGACTCGGGCGCGTTCGCGAGACGGCGCTCGCGGTCATAGTGATAGACGATCTTTTCTTTGGCTTCCGAAACGCCGTCTTCGTCGCTCATCGTCGGATCTCCCCGATAAGCGCGTCGGTGCGCCACCACACGAGCG
>DAOPXQ010000160.1:0-2698 GCA_035352395.1 Treponemataceae bacterium
CTGAGGCGTCAAAAGAACGAGGACCGCGTCCACGTTAGGCTCCGCGATCACGGTGCGCAGCGCGTGCTCGTAACGATCGTGCTGCGCGTCGCCGATCACGTCGATCGGATTCGAAAAATTCGAGGTCGGGGGAAGCTTTTCTTTTAGCTTCGCGACCGTTTCAGGGCTCATCTCGGCCATCTGGAGGCCGTATCGGACGCAAGCATCCGTTGCCATGATCCCCGGGCCGCCCGCGTTCGTCACGATCGCGACGCGGTTCCCATTCATCAAAGGCTGGCTCGCGAACACGATCGCGGGATTGGTCGGGCTCCAGGTGTGGATGATGACCCTGCCGTCCGGGAAGAAGCGACCCGCGCGACCCGCGACCTGTACGATGAGCGCGAAGGTGCGCTCCGCCGCGCGGAAGTCAGGCATATGGAGCCCGGTATCCGCGAGCGCGATGCCGACGAGCCTGACGCCGGGAAAGTTCAGTCCCTTCGCGACCATTTGCGTGCCGAGCAATATATCCGTCTTTCCCGCCCGGAAATCGTCGAGCGCCTTTTTCAGCTCGCCCTTTTTCGTAAGGGTGTCCGTGTCCACGCGCTGCACCGAACAGTCGGGAAAGGTCCTTCGCACCTCGTCCTCGATGAATTCCGTGCCGAACCCCGCGTAGCCGACGTCGAGCGAGCCGCATTCGGGGCATGACGAGGGTGGTTTAACCTGCCAGCCGCAGTAATGGCATTTCATGACGCCCTCGGAACGGTGCCAGGTGAGCGGAACGGAGCAGTTGCGGCACTTGAGCTCGTACCCGCAAGTGGAGCAGCGGAAGAAGTGGGTAAAGCCGCGACGGTTTAAAAACAGTATCGATTGGCGACCGTCGTCCTTCGCCGCGCGGATCTCGCCCGCGAGTCGCGGTGATATGGCCCCTTCCGTCGCGCCTAGGGAAACTATGCTTACCTCTGGTGGGGCGCCGCCGGAAAGGCGGGCAGTAAGCCTGAAGGTTCGGATCGCGCCAGACTGCATCTGATGCCAGGCCTCGAGCGACGGCGTCGCGCTGCCCATGACGAGCGGGCATTTAGCCTCGGCGCATCGGCGCATCGCGACCTGCCTTGCGTGATAGCGCGGGGTGGTGCCGGACTTGTAGGAGCCATCGTGCTCCTCGTCTATGATGACGAGCCCGAGGTTCTCGAGCGGCGCGAACACGGCGCTTCTCGCGCCGACGACGATCTTCGCCTCGCCTCGGCGAATACGCATCCATTCGGCGAGTTTCTTGCTTCCGGTTAAGCCGGAGTGCAATACCGCCGCGGCGGCGCCGAAGCGCGACGTGACGGATTCGATGACTTGATGCGTGAGCGCTATCTCGGGAACGAGGTAGATGACGCCCTTGCCCGCGGCGATAACCCTTTCGGCCGCGCGGAGGAAGACCTCTGTTTTCCCCGATCCGGTTACGCCCCAAAGGTAAGCGGGACGCGAGTCGGACGGGTCGAGAATGCCCGTTACGGCGGCAGTTTGCTCGTCGGAAAGGCCGATTCCACCCGATTCGAAGTCGGTGTCCTCGAAGGTCAGTCCGCCTGTCTCGCTTTCTTTCTTTCCTGAGGGAAGCATGGCTGATAGAGCCTCGCCCTCGCCGCAAAGATAGAAAGCCGAAATCCAGCGGGCTAGGGCGATCTCTCGCGCGCCGTAGAGCGGTTCTTGGTCGACGACCCTGAGTATGGGCTTAATGGCCTCGGGCTGAAGGGGGAAATTCTCGGGAAGGGCGTCGGAAGTGCCGGTTACGAAGGCGATCATGACGCGCGAGCCGAAGCGGACCTCGACGCGCTTACCCGTAAGGTCCTCGCCCTCCTGTCCCTCGGGGGCGCGGTACGTGAACGATTGCCAGACCGGGACGTCGAGGACGACCTCGAGCCACCGGGCCATCAGTCGTTACCCGATCCGGTTTTGAGCGACTCGAGCTTTGCCTTGAGCGCCTTCAAGTCTTCCCAGGCGGGGCGCTTAAGGGATTCGTCGCGGAGCAGGGCGCTCGGATGGTACGTCGCCAAGAGGGGAATGCCCCGATAATCGTAAAAACGGCCGCGAAGCCGGCCAATGCCCTCGTTCGTGCAAAGAAGGGTTTGCGCCGCCACGCGTCCGACCGCGAGAATGGCCATGGGGCGCAAAAGGGCGATCTGGGACTCAAGAAAGCGGGCGCATGTCCCCGTCTCGTCGGGAAGGGGATCGCGGTTTTGCGGGGGGCGGCATTTCACCGTATTGGCGATATAGCAGTTCGTGTCTCGGGAAAGCCCGATGGACGCGAGCATTTTATCCAAAAGCTGACCGGCGTTGCCCACGAAAGGCTCTCCGCGTTCGTCCTCTTCGGCGCCGGGGGCCTCTCCCACGACGAGAACCGTCGGGCTTTCGGAACCGACGCCGGGAACGGCCTGTTTGCGACCGGAATGGAGATCGCACCCCGTACATGAACGGATAGCGCAGGCAACGGCGTCCATGGACTCAAAGCCCGGTTGGTTGGCGCTTGCCGTCTGCGTTCCGGGTTCGGGATCATCCCGAAATTCCGGTTCGGCGATATCTACGCGATATTGCGAAATCCAGCTTTCAGCTATCGAGAGAAAATGGTATAATTGGGACTTGTCGGAGGCGATCATGGGTGTTTTCCAATATATCCCCAAATCGCGTCGCGTTCAATAGCGTTAAGAATTCTAGGGGTTCCCATGAATATAGTCAT
>DAOPXQ010000160.1:2708-5912 GCA_035352395.1 Treponemataceae bacterium
ACTGGCCCCGTGTTAACGGCGTTACCGTTTCGGTCGATTCGTTCTCGCGGGCGCTTATTAAGCAAGGCCACAGGGTCGTCATCGTATGCTCCTGCTATCCCGAGTCCGATAGGACATCGAAGCCCGAGGACCTCACGGTTGCCGAGCCCTTTAGCGACTCGGAGCCCGTGCTCATCCGCGTGCCGTCGATTCCCGCCTTCGTCAGCAAGGAAGACCGGATCGCCAAGTTCCATAAATGGTTTTGGGTCTCAAAGCAGCTGGACAAGTTCAAGCCGGATATTCTTCACGTCAACTCGGAGTTCGTGATCGGGGAGTTCGGCTTTTATTACGGTAAACTGACCAAGACCCCCGTCGTCTATACCTTCCATACCCTGTGGGAGGATTATTTCGTCAATTACGTGCCCTTCGTGCCGGATTTTTTCCTTCGCTTCGTCGCCCGCAGGCTGATAAAAAGCATGGCGAAGCGCGCCGACACGATTATCGCGCCGAGCGACCAAATCATCGACGTTCTCAAGAAGTATAAGATCAAACGGTCGGCTTACCTCCTGCCTACCGGAATAGACCCGGACATATTCGACATCCCCACGGTACTCGTGGACGACTATCGGCTTACGTTCGAGAAAAAATACCCTTGCGTGCGCGGTAAAAGGATCCTCATGTTCGCGGGCCGCGTCGGGCGCGAAAAGAACCTTTCGTTCCTGATACAGCTCCTTCCGAAGATCCTCGAAAAGAGTCCCGATTGCGCTCTCGTGATCGCGGGCGACGGCCCCGAGCTTCCGTTTTTCAAGAAGGAAACGGAGGAAGTCGGCGTGAGGGAGAACTGCGTGTTCACCGGTTACCTTCAGCGCAAGAGCCTCGCGTACCTCTACGCGATGTCCGACGTGTTCGTCTTCCCGTCGCTGACGGAGACCCAGGGCCTCGTTACCATCGAGGCGATGCTCTCCGGCACTCCCGTCGTCGCCATCGGCGAGATGGGAACCCTCGCGACGATGGGCGGGGATAACGGCGGCTTTATGGTGCGTAACGATCCGGAGGAATTCGCGGCGCGCGTGCTCGATCTCCTTGGCGACAAGAAGCTTTACGCGGCGAAGGTCGCGGACGCGAGGCGGCACGCGCAATCCTGGACGATCGGCGCGATGAGCGCGCGTCTTGAGGAGATCTACCGCGAGACATCGAAGAATTACGGAGCGTAGCGCATATGTCCCAGAACATCGTGTTCCTGTACCTCAATACCGGCGGCGGGCACAAAGCGCCGGCCAAGGCCCTCGCCGCTGCTTTCGAGCGTCTGCACCCGAACGAGTCGAGCGTCCATCTCCTCAACGGCTTTAGCGAGAGGATGAGGATGTGCCGCTTTTTTTTCGAGGACGGATATCAGCTGACGTCGAATTTCTTCGAGCCGGCGTACGTCCTTTTTTACCGATTGACCGAGCATCCCTGCATGATACGGTTCGGGAACTATTTCGTGCAGGTTCACGGCGTGACCCATCTCGCGCGCTTCATACGGCGGAACCGCATAACGAAAGTAGTGTGCCTGCATGAGGCGCTCATATTGAACGCGCGCCGCGCCATCGACAGCGTCGACCCGTCCATCCCCCTCATCACGATCCTGACCGATCCATTTACCGCGCACGGGATATGGTTCTATCAGAAAAACATGGAACTCGTAGTGTTCTCCGAGAAGCTCCGAAAGGAGGCCGTGGCCAAGTATGGGTTTGACCCGGCCCGCGTGCACGCCTTCCCGTTCATTCTTAACGAGGTCTACGAGCGCCGCTATACCGAGGGCGAGATTCGGTCGGCGAGGGCTCGTCTCGGCATACCCGACGGCAGAAAAGTCCTCCTCGTAGCGGGCGGCGGCGAAGGCCTTAAGGGCTCTGATCGCTTGGTCGCGAACTTCGTTCGCCGTGGGTCGGACGAGATCCTAATCGTGGTATGCGGCAGAAACGAGATATTAAAACGCCTTATCGAACGGATCGTGGAGCGGTCGGGCGCCGCGAACGTCATGGTGTTGGGCTTCGTATCATTCATGCCGGACCTTCTCAATATCGCCGACTGCGTCATCACCAAAGGTGGCGCGTCAACGGTGATGGAGGTACTCGCCGTCGGTAAGCCCGTTATCTTCTCGACCTTCATCCGCGGTCAGGAGCTCGGGAACGTGCTCTACGCCGTACACGGCGGCGCCGGATGGCTCGTCAAGAAACCCTCAATGATACTCGACAAGGCTTTCGAGCTAATCAACGACCCGGTGGCGCGCGCGGACGTCGCGCGCAACATCGATCGCATGGGAATCCGCAACGGACTCGGCGACGTTGCCGATTTCATCTGGCGTTTCGGGTCCGATCAATGAAGCAAAGGATCGCGCTCCTCTATCTGATGACCGGCGGTGGACACCTCTCCGGCTCGAAGGCGCTCGCCCAGGTCATAGAGGCCGAGTACGGCTCAACCGACGAAACCGTGCTCGTGAACGGCTTTACCGACAAAATGCCCATACACAACTTCTTCTTCGAGAAGGGGTACCGAATATCGTCGAACTATCTGGAGCCCGTCTGGAAATTCTTCTACGCGGTTTCCGGTACGAAATTCGTCTCGGGGCTTACCAGAAGGCTTACGCGCAGGAAGGTGCTTGAGCATCTCTCGGACGTGATACGGGACGAGAGAGTCACGAAGGTGGTCGTCCTGCACCCGATACTCACCACGTTCGCGCGCGAGGCCATCGATAGGACGCGGCCGGGGCTCCCGCTCATCACCGTCGTCATGGATCCCTTCACCGCGCATGGCGCGTGGTTTTACGAACCCGATTCCGACTTCATAGTCTTTTCCGAGCAATTGAAACGCGTCGCGATGGAACGCTTTCGCGTCGACGAACGCCGCCTTCATCTCTTTCCGTTTATGGTCTCCACGAAATTCGACCATCGCTATACCGAGGCGGAGAAGGCCTCGGCTCGAGCGAGCCTAGGCATTCCGGCCGACAGCAAGGTCATCCTCATCGCCGGGGGAGGCGAGGGGCTTAAGGGCGCGGAGGCGATCGTCGCGGAGTTTATCCGCAAGAAAATGACCGAGACCCTAATCGTCGTATGCGGTAAAAACAAGGTGCTGCACGCGACTCTGAACAAGCTCGTCCATCTTTCGAAGCGTAAGAATATTCTGATCCTGGGATTCGTGACCTGCATGCCGGACCTGATGAACGTCGCTGACTGCATCGTCACC
>DAOPXQ010000161.1:0-5872 GCA_035352395.1 Treponemataceae bacterium
GCACAACTCCTTAGCAGGGAGCCCGATTCGGCCTCTCTCGCACCGCTCCAAGGAATCTTTTGAATTATCGGCAGCCGCTAGGCCCCGTCGGTATCCTTGACGGAGCAGGGGGGATTCGAACCCCCGGTACCTTTCGGCACGACGGTTTTCAAGACCGCTTCCTTAAACCGCTCGGACACCGCTCCAAAAGTCGCTATTCAAGTTATCGTAAAACAAGGGGCGGTGTCAAGGGATCAGGAGGACGCGTTCAGCTGTTTCATGCGCCGGGCAAAGAGCGCGTCCACGTCGGTTCGGGGATTAACGCCAAAAGCCGGAACGGAGCTCCCCGGCTCGATGACTCGATAAAGGTAATCGGGGGCATCCTGATACGCATAACTCGTCTTATCGTTTATCCACCAATCAAGGACCGACAGGATATTCAATGTGTACTCGATAAGCACCGCGTTCGTCCGCGACTTCACGTGAGTGCTCGCGAGCAGCGATTCCAGGCGCTTCGATATATTATTGGCGATATCGAATTTGTACTGGTCCCAGGGATTCCTGATTCCGGGAATTCCCGCGTCGGGGTCTTTTTCGGCCGAGTCGTCTTCCTCGATCAGGGAGTAATACCTCGTCAACAGCCGCTTAAGCCGCGAGACGCGAGTGAAAAAAGGAGGAAGCCTGTCGTCTTTTGGCCCCTTAACCGTACCGTAAAGTTGGATGTTAAAGTGCGGTAAAAACATCGCGCGCGTCAGGGTATACATGTTGGAAAGCAACTTTCTTCCATACGGAGTCTTATTATAGTCCGGCTGCGTGTATACCTGATGCGTAAACGCCTTCAGGTCTTCGGCGAAACTTTTATCGAAAATCGCCTCTTGGTACAAAATCCAGCTTTCCAGAATTCCGTTGATATCCTCAACGTCGTCGATCGCCGACGTCGCAGGAAGGGCCTCAAACTTTATCAGGCGCAGCCCCTGAAACAGCTCTTCCAGAATCCAAAACATGATCATCGTCTGATGAAGGGGATTATCGGGAGACAGTTGGGTAAAAGCGTCGTCGAATTCCAGGATCGGCTGAAAGTACGCGCACATGTCCGGCATGGCTTCCAGCATGTTCCAGCCCGCCTCCGGAAACATGTCATCGAGGATGGCGAGGCCCTTTCGCACGTCATCGGGCAGGACAAACTCCTCCTCGACCGGTTCCTCGGGCTCGACTCTCGCGATGGAAGCGCTCATGGCGGCTCCCGCCGTTTCCTTGCTTTCATCCATTATGATGATTTCCGACGGCTGCAAGCCAAGCCAGGCAAGGACTTTTGAGCCATTCGCGTAATACAGCTGATGCATGGACAGCATGGTCGGGGAGCTCATCCGCAACACGAGCGGATATAGGCCGGTAAACACATGGTCAAAAACGTATTGCCATTCCTGAATGGCGGTCGTGGCCTGAAGCCGCAGGCCCTCGGGATCGGAGGGAACGTATCTCTGGAGAATGAGCGAGTAAACGACGCGGTATTTTTTCGCGATGCCCGCGGCGCCCATATAGTACACGCGGATAATATACTGGAACAGAAGGCGCACGAAGGGTTGAAGGCGGTTAACCGTCACTTCCCGGGAGTTCTTCTGCAACTCGGCCAGCATTCCGCTAAGCTGTTTGATGTCAAAGGATCTAATAACCGAAAAAAGCCGATAAGCGGAATGATCCAAGGCCTGAAGCTCGCGAAAAAATTCGTTTCCCTCCTCGTCGAAGGGAAGCATTTTCCTGGACGAGGCAATACCGTTCTGCAGGTGCCCTAAGTAATCGTTAAGCGTGTAAAGGACGAATTCCGAACTGACCTTGTCGGACTTGTCTGGCTTAAAGAAGTTCGCCTGGGGCTTGATTCGGTATTCTTTCTCGGCCATCAATTGGTTCATGGCCTGCAGTTCCTTTTCGGAAGCCTCCGGCAAGGAACCCGAGAAAACATTAACCATTTTTAATCCTCATATCCTGAGCCTTACTTTTTTTCCGATTCCCGGATAATCCTTTAATACAATCTTTTTCCCGTCGCCTGTCAACAGTACGCCGTTAAAGATGCCGTATACGGTATGGTAATCGGTTCTCAGGAAGAATGCGCTTAGGTATCGGGAACTGTCCGAAAGCGGGGTAAAAACCAGGTCAACCATACTCTCGGTATCCTGAATCATCCAATCGCCGGACACGCCTTTCGGTCTCGTGATTTTTACGGGAGGCAGGGGCACTATCGTCCCACCGTCAAAAAGAACGTTGTCGTTATAGCGGTTGTCGTCATACGACACCGAATTACCGAGCTGAAACGAAACGATCCTTCCGTCTATCCTACCGAGGCCGACCAACGCACTGATCTTCGTCCGCAGGGAGTAATAGGCCTTTCGCGCGTCATAAAAACCCACGCCGGCGTCAAGCGATATGCGATGATCGTCAAACCGCGTCGAAAGCCATCCATGCAGCGGCGCGGTCGCCTGACAGCTCGCCAAACAGCGCCTTTTAACCTCATAAGGAACGAGGAAAGAGGCTTTCGCGGAATCCGGCCGGGAGAGATCCATTTCAAGGCTGCCCTCGCAAGGAGGACGAGAGTTGGACCCAAGAAAATCAAAATCGGCGAGAATGGAATTCTTGGGGACCCGCGCATGGATGCGAACGTATCTCTTGCGCGTTCTGCAGGCGGTCACGCCAGAATCGAACGCCCCGGGAACGCGGACCAACCCGGGAGGGATCAGGCGACGATACGCGAGCCGATGTCCCGTCTTTCTGTTCCAGAGGGTCGTTTCCATAAACGCGAAATAGCGAGCGTTGAAAATCTCGATCTCGCCTATATCATTCTCGTCGCAATAGATAAACCTCAGGGTTTCCATAACGCGAACGTTCGTGAGGAACACCGGGAAGGGAATGCCGCCAAAGGGCCGCTTCATCCCGCAAATATCCAAATCCCCGAAAAAACCGGTGTATGACCCATACGCGGGCTTACCGACGACGACCGGCCTCAGGGGCGCGGGTTTCAATTCCCTGGTATACAAAAACCACCTCGCTCTTTGAGTATACCATCGAATCCTCTTGCGGAACAGCTTCAATCAGTCTATCCTTTTTGAATGAGCATCAACCTTTATTCTCTCGGGGCCGCTGAGGAAGTCACCGGTTCAAAGCACGTACTTGAAGTGGACGGACGCCTGATCCTTATCGATTGCGGCGCCTTTCAGGGCATACGCGCCGAGGCGGACAGAAAGAACCGCGAATTCGACGTTCCCGCGGACAAACTGGACGCGGTTATCCTGACCCACGCGCATTTCGACCACTGCGGACTATTACCGATGCTCGGCATTAATGGATATCGGGGCAACATCTACGCCACCCCGGCGACCAGGGACCTCGCGAACATAATCATGATGGACTCCGCGCATATCCAGGCGCACGACGCGGAATTCCTCGCGCGACAGGCGGTAAAGAGAGGCGGGGAATTCAACTGGAAACCCCTGTTCGACGAATCGGACGTCGTCAACACCACGAACCAATTCGTAACCGTGTCCTATAACCGCCCGACCTACGTCACTCCGAACGTACTCCTCGAGTTTTTCGACGCCGGTCACATCCTCGGGTCCGCGATGGCCGTGCTCACCGTCACGGAAAAATCGGGGCGCGTCACCAAGATCGCCTACACGGGGGACCTTGGGCGCAAAGGGAAGGCGATTATCCGCGACCCCGCGATACTCCCTCCCGTGGACTACATGGTTCTCGAAAGCACGTACGGCGACCGCAGGCATGAAAGCACCGACGACGCGCTCGCCATGCTCGCCGACATTGCCCTAAGGGCGATTAAGATGAACGGCAAGATCGTCATCCCTGCCTTCGCCATCGAGCGCACGCAGGAGCTCGTGTATTACTTTCACACCCTCGTGGACAAGAAGATCATCCCGGAGATCCAGATTTACGTCGACTCGCCGATGGCGGTTAACGCGACGAGCATATTCCAGATCCATCCCGAGTGCTACGACGCCGACACGCACGAAGCCTTCATCAAGCACCATAAAAACCCCTTCGGCTTCAACGCGCTCAAGTTCGTCACGAGCGTCGACGAGTCAAAGGCCCTGAATAAACTTAGCGGCCCGATGATCATCATCAGCGCCGACGGAATGTGCGAGGCCGGACGGATAACGCATCATCTCGCGAACACGATCGAGGACCCGCAGAACCAGATTCTTCTCGTCGGATTCATGGCCGCGCATACCCTGGGTAGGCGGCTCCAAAACCGCGAGCTCGAGGTTAAGATCCTCGGGGAGTGGCATAAGGTTCGCGCGGAGATCTCA
Organism: Treponemataceae bacterium; assembly: GCA_035352395.1. GTDB lineage: Bacteria > Spirochaetota > Spirochaetia > Treponematales > Treponemataceae > Teretinema. The sequence continues at coordinate 4,293 of DAOPXQ010000161.1, forward strand.
CAGATCAACGCGTTCAGCGCCCACGCCGATTACGCGGAAGCCACCGATTGGCTCAAATCGATGGACACAACCGGGCTCAAGAAGATCTTCATGGTCCACGGCGAACCCGACGTTCAGCTCATCTTTAAGGAACACCTTGAGTCGCAGGGATATCCAAACATTCAGATCGTGAAATACGGAGAGACGTACGAAATATGAGAGTAATAACGGGTTTTCACGCAATAGAGGAAGAACTTAAATCGGCCGAGGACGACAAGGCGCTGGTCGCGTCCAAGGGCATGGGCATCTCGCACTCAAAGCCGGGCCCCCGCGTCAAAAAGATCATCGCGAGCGCCCTTAAGCTCGGGATACCCGTCGTCGAAACCGACGACGGGAGCCTGGACAAGCTCGTTCAACAGCTTCCCCCAACGGCGCGCGACCATCGCGGCGTCGTCATGACCCTGGCGAACGACGAGGAAAAGGCGCCGCTTAGACTGGAGGATTGCGTCCGCGAGCTCGCGGCGAAGGACTCCGCCCTTGTCCTAATACTCGACTCCATAACGGACCCCCATAACGTCGGCGCGATAATCCGAAGCGCGGACCAGTTCGGCGTCGACCTCGTGATCCTACCGGAGCATCGCGGCGCCACGGACTTCGGGGTCATTTCCCGCACCAGCGCGGGCGCGTCCTCATGGGTGCGCATCACGCTCACCTCGAACCTCGTTCGCGCGGTCGAGACGCTCAAGGAAGCGGGATTCTGGGTATATGGCGCCGACGCGGGCGGAACCCCCGCGCCCCAGATGAAGATCACGGGAAAGACGGTCCTCGTCATGGGTAGCGAAGGAACCGGGATAGCCCGGCTTCTCCGTGAGAAATGCGACGCGATCGTGTCGATTCCGACCAACGGAAAGCTAGACAGCCTGAACGTTTCCGTGGCTGCCGGAATTCTCCTGTACGAAATTCGCAGGCGCGCGCCCTAAGTCGCTAAGGGCGCGTTTCTATTCCCCGACCACGACCATATTCTTCCCATTCCGCTTACCGACGTACAGGGCTTCGTCGGCTCGATTGATCAGATCGTCGATCGAGCCCCCGTTATACTGACTTAAGCCGACGGTAATCGTGATCGAAAGGGAGGTCGGCCCCTCGGTTATCGGGGAATCCGCGATAATGTGCCTGACCTTCTCGGCGACGCCGCGCGCCCGCGGCAGATCGCAGTTACGGAGCACGACGAGGAATTCCTCGCCTCCCCAACGGAACAGGAAATCCTCCGTGCGCAAAATCGAGACCGTGCGAATGGCTATCTCGCGCAATACCGCGTCGCCATACGCGTGCCCAAAGGTGTCGTTTACTTGCTTGAAGTCATCGATGTCGAACATTCCCACCACGAAACGCTGATCCCATCGCTTATAGTCCGAGATCAACTGACCGATGCGTCCGGGCATGCTTCGGCGATTCAGGAGCCCCGTTAATGGGTCGGTCTCCGATATAATTAAAAGCTCGTTATGCCTTCTAGCCGTTTCGACGGTCTCGCGCGATATGTACAGAAAGGCGATCGATGAAACGCCAAGCGATAAAAGCACCAAAAAGACTATCGCGTACGC
>DAOPXQ010000162.1:0-5775 GCA_035352395.1 Treponemataceae bacterium
TCCGCGAGCGCGGCGAAGACCGTCGCCTACGAGGCGAGCGTCGCGTGCTCCACGGCCAAGGCCCTCGAGTGGGACGCCGCGTGGAAAAACATGAACGACCCGTCGGGCCGCGCTGTCGCGGGCGTGCACGATAGCGCGTATAAGAAGTAAGGTTCCCTCCCGCTATAGTCAAAGTCGCCGGCTTCGCGTATAGTAACGAAAATTCTATGCGCGAGGTGACGTATGGACGAAGTTTCACTTAAACTGACGAAAGACGAGTGCAAGCAGCTGTTGCGGCACATCTACATCGCAAACTGGATATTGACGGCGACGAAGGATACCCCGGAAAGAGCGACCGAGGATTTCAATCAGAAGATCCTCAAGTTCCTTAAGGCAAACGCCATCGAGGACCACATAGACAAGGACAAGAAGCTTAATATGTATTTCGTCGACGAAAAGCTCGAGAGCGAATTCCTCGAGGAGATCGAGGATTACAACGAAGACGTCTTCATCGAAGAACTGATCGATCAACTGTCGAAAAAGGAACTCGCCAAACTCTACGGCGAGAAAGAATTGGCCGACATGAACGAGACTAAGTTCAACAAGGTCTTCGACGGTATTCAGGAAAAGTATATCGCCGAAATCGAAACCAACGGGATGCGCAACATAGAGCTCGTCAAATGAGAAAGATAATCGCGCTCGCGTGCTGCGTATGCCTCTTTTCGCTCGCGGCCTTCGCCTCGGGCTCCGCCGAAAGGAATCGGTTCACCGTCGAGGCCTACCGGGCGTCGATCGCGAGAACGATCGGTCACGCGCTCGATAAAAGCCAGACGGTCGTCGCGGACGCCACATGGCGCTGGTATGACAGAAAATGGGACGGCGACTGGGACCTGAAACGGTTCGATTACGCCATCGAAAAGGGCGCCAAGAATTGCCGAAACGACGCGATGATAGCCGCCGCGAAAGCCGGAAAATTCGGGGAGAAAGTCCTCAAGGCGCTCATCGTCACCGCAGGCGACGCGGCGGAGGCGTTCTCCGAATGGGTGGACAGGAACAGCGCCCGTTACGACTCCGGAACCAAGCGCTAACTCGGCGCGAGCCCGCGGTCCCCCGCCCTATCGGTCCTCGAGAAAGCCCCGCTCCACGCACTCGTCAAGAAGCCGCGCGACGAACTCCCAAATCTCCGCGGAGCCGTCGGCTATGTGCCGATTTCTCGCGACCACCATCGACTTCGTGATTCCGTGTTCTTTCCAGACCGCGCCCTCGTTCAGGTAGTTCTGCATAATGGGCTCGAGCCTGTCGAACACCGAGGCGAATTTCGCGTCATTGGTCTTACGTTCCTCGAACTCGCCCCAAAGCGCGAATAGGTATTCGGACTGGTCATCCGGCAGAAGGCCGAAGATCCGCCGCGCGGCCTTTTCCTCCGCGTCGTGCGCGTTATCGCGTTCCTTGGCGTAAAGGAAGGTATCCCCGGCGTCGATCTCGACGACGTCGTGGATGAGCAGCATCGCCATAACCCTGCCGACGTTCACCTCGAAATTCGCGTACTCCGCGAGAAGCGAGGCCATTAGGCACGCCGTCCACGAATGCTCGGCGTCGTTCTCCCTCCGGGAGCCGTCAAAAAGGCTCGTCCTTCTCAGGATCGACTTGACCTTATCCGCCTCAACGATAAATCCGAGCTGCTTCTTTAGCCTGGTATCCTCGATCATGAATCACTCCTCGCAATACCTTGATTATACAGAGACCGGACGCATCCGTCATGCGAGCATTCGGTCGACGATCGCGTTAACGTGAATCTCCGAGGTATTAACAACTGGAACGGTCACGTCGCCCTCCCCGATCATCAGAGGAAGCTCTGTGCAGCCGAGAATCACGCAGTCGACACCGCGCTCGCGGACATATCGACCCACCATCTCGACGAACCGAGCCTTTTTCTCCGGTACGACGATGCCTTCCTCCAGCTCAGGGAAAATCACGTCGTGAATCGTCAACATATCCTCTTGCGATGGGACCATGAGGTCGATGCCGTACCGTTCGGCCGCCTCGCGGTAAAAACCCTCGCGCATCGTGAAGAGAGTGCCCGTAAGGAGCGGTCGCTCGTACGCCCTCCGCTTAACGAAGGAGCACGTGGACTCAACGATGCTCACGAAAGGAATGGGCGAATGGCGCGCGATCCCGTCGAAAACTACATGCGGCGTATTCGAGGCGATGGCTGCGAAGTCCGAACCAGCGGCATTAAGGCGCGCTGCGGAGGAAAGAAGCATCGCCTCGAGTTTGTCGTACTCGCGCGAACTGACGTGCGCGAGCGCTTTCACGATGTCCACGCTCACGATGTTGATATCCGGATTATTCGCGAGCCCGGTCCTTCGCCTACACTCAAGCAGGATTCGCCGATAATAGTCGACAGTCGACTCCGGCCCCAGCCCACCGATAATCCCAACGGTTTTCGCCACGATTGCCCCCCCTCGTTTGACTTTGATTATACAGAGACGGCGCGCGCGCGTGAACCGGGCCTCCGACGATGGACTATACTTACGGGTGGGGGAAAGCCGATTATGACCGCCGACGAAGCGAAAAACTCGATGATACGGAATCAACTCGAAGGGCGCGGAATGGTCGACGAGTCCGTCCTCAGGGCGTTCCGGGTCGTCGATCGACTGCTCTTCGTTCCCGAGGGACTCGCCCGGCTCGCCTACGCGGACGAACCCCTCCCGATCGGCTATGGCCAGACGATATCGCAGCCGTTCGTCGTCGCGATAATGACCGAACTGCTGGGACTCGACAAAACCTCGCGCGTGCTCGAGATCGGCACGGGTTCGGGCTATCAGACGGCGATCCTTTCGACCCTCGCGCGCGAGGTCGTGACGATGGAAAGGATCAAGGAACTCCATGAGTCGGCGAAGAAACTCCTCGACAGCCTTGGGTACTCGAACGTGCGCGCCGTGCTCGGCGACGGGTACGGGGGATATCCCGACGCCGCGCCCTACGACGGAATCGTCGTCACAGCTGCCCCTCCCTCGATTCCCGAGGCCCTCCTGACCGAACTCGCGCCCGGCGGAAGACTGATCGTCCCGATCGGAACCGCCGAACAGATGCTCGTTCGCGTCACGAAGAATAAAAAAGGCGAGCTCACCTCGGAAAACATCTTCCCGGTACTCTTCGTCCCGATGAGACACGGTTAAGGAAACTTTTTATACCTACCGGTAGGTATAAAAGTTGACAGTATACCGACCGGTAGGTATACTAGAAGTATGGAAGAGAAAGCGAAGACAAGAGAAGTAATCCTCAAAACCGCTCTCGATTTATTCGCACTCCAGGGTTTTGAGTCTACCGGCGTACAAGAAATCGTCAACAAGTCCGGAATCACGAAGCCTACCTTGTATCACCATTTTGGCAATAAACGCGGACTTCTGGACGCCATTATCACGGAATGGGGCAGCCAACTTTTTGAGATTGTCGAGCGGGACGCGGAATATAATCACGATATCGTGATGAATCTAACGGTTCTAACGCGTGACATTATCTCGTTTGCGCTGGCAAATCAGGCCTTTTTCCGATTTCAGATCACATTATCATCCGGCGCGCCGGATAGCGTCAGTTTTATGGCCTATCAACCGCTCCGGGTTGGTATCAATGGATGCGTTGAGCATATGTTCAATCTTGCCATTGCCGACCATGGCAACATGAAAGGAAGAGAAAAGGCATATAGCGAGACCTTTATCGGAATGACGCGAACTTGGGCAATGCTCGTTCTAAACAAAGAAATCACTCTCGATGACGCGATGTTAACGCAGGCAGTTCACCAATTCATGCACGGCATTTTTTCCTGATAAACTGAGCTAGTAATGATAACCGGACACATAGGTGAGTCCGGTTTTTTTAGTAGTTGTCAGTATACCTACCGGTAGGTATACTGAACTTAAACTTTTTACTATACCTACCGGTAGGTATAGTCACTTAAACATGGAGCGATCTATGCAAGTAACCCATAAACCATGGGACTGGTCAAAAAACGATCGAGACTCATGGCTGATACCAGCCGAAGAATCCTGGTATCTCCTGAACCGATGGAAGAAACGCGGGTTTCGGGAGGTTCTCGACCTAGGAGCGGGACTCGGGCGCCATTCAATCCAATTCGCGGAAAACGGATTTTCGGTAAACGCGATCGACCTATCAGACACGGCCATGGAAGGGCTTAAAGCGACGGCGCGAGAACGAAACTTGTCCATCACGACCGTGACGGGAGACATGGATAAACTTCCCTACGAGTCCAATCGATTCGATTGCGCGATCGCGTATCACGTGATCTCTCACACCGACGCCGTCGGAATTAAAAAGACGATCGCCGAGTTGGGGCGAGTGCTGCGCGAGGGGGGCGAATATTTCCTAACGCTTTGCTCGAAAAAAACATGGAGCTACGAGAAAGCGGGATTTCCCAGAGTCGACGATAACACGGTGATCAAGATCGAGGATGGACCGGAGAATGGCATCCCCCACTTTTTCGTCGACGATAACGCACTACAAAGCCTCCTGACAAAGGAGAACCTCATTTCCGTCAAGCACACGCAGGAGACGATCGTCGACGGAAAGGATTACGGGTCCTGGCATTATTTTATCCTTGGACGAAAGGAGAGAAACACACTATGAACATGAACGATCGATTTTTCTATCATATTTATCCGCTCGGGATGTGCGGCGCTCCGAAGCGAAACGACTTCTCCAGTCCCGCGGGCAACGGCATCCGGTCGCTCATCGAGCGTATTCCTCACCTAGTCTCTCTCGGGGTGACGGGTCTCTACGTCGGGCCTCTGTTCGAGTCGACGGCTCATGGCTATGACACGGTCGACTACTATCACGTCGACCGACGGCTGGGGAACAACGATGACCTCATCGCGTTCGTGAGCGCGTGCCATGAGGCGGGAATCGCGGTAGTGCTCGACGCGGTGCTCAATCACACGGGGCGTGATTTTTTCGCGTTCAGGGACCTTCGAGAGCATGGTCAGTCGTCCCCGTATCGCGACTGGTATCGCGGAGTGGATTTCTCGAGACGAAGCCCCGCCGGCGATTCATTTTCGTATGAGGGGTGGAGCGGAAACTATGATCTCGCGAAGTTAAACACTTCTAATGGCGAAGTCAGAAAGCACCTCTTGGGCGCGGTTGAATTCTGGATACGGACATTCGGGGTCGACGGACTCAGGCTGGACGCGGCCGACGTTCTCGCGCCCGATTTCATGGCCGCGCTCTCGTCGTTCGCGAAATCCATCAAGCCCGATTTTTGGCTGATGGGAGAGGTCGTTCACGGGGACTACCGCCATTGGGCGCGTCCGGGGAGCCTCGATTCGGTGACGAATTACGAGTTATACAAGGGGCTCTGGTCCAGTTTTAACGATAAGAATTTTTTCGAACTCGCCTGGTCGTTAAACCGGCAGAACGGTTCCGAGGGTATGTACCGGGACTTGAGGCTCTATACCTTCGTGGACAATCACGACGTTAATCGCGTCGCGAGCGTAATTAAAGAACAGTCTCACCTTTTCCCCGTGTATGGACTTCTATTTTCCGTGCCAGGAATTCCCTCTATCTACTACGGTAGCGAATGGGGTTTGCGCGGAGAGCGCGGCAAAGGGACGGGCGATGACTTGCGCCCTCCCGTGCGGGAGACCGCGGAGCATGGACGGCACAGCGGCGTTCCGCGGCAATGCGTCCCGACGGTCGACTCAAAGGCTCTTGAGGACGCGATCCGATCATTTGCCGCGGTTCGCGCAAGTCATCGGGCGCTGAGGGATGGCGGGTACAGGC
>DAOPXQ010000163.1:0-1403 GCA_035352395.1 Treponemataceae bacterium
GAGAGGCGGCCGAGGGCGTAGAGCGCGGGGAAGTTCGTGATGACGAAGATCGGGATCACGAAGGTGCCGATCGCCTGGCCGACGCGGTTGTAGACGACCATCGGGACGTTGTTGAAGTCCCAGAAGGAGTCGCAGAGACCGGCGATCGCGTCCGCGCGGACGATCCTGAAGACGAGGGTGAGCGGGATGAGCCAGAGGGCATAGCCGACCGCCGCGCCCGCGGCCGCGAAGAACGACCAGCCAAGGACGCCGACGGCGTCGAAACCGACGCCCATGCGAAGGAGTCCCATGATAACCATGACGATGCCGGCGACCGTGTCGAAGACGAACGGTCCCATGTCCGACCGCCTGAAGGTCGCGAGGAACTGCGTGTTCACCGGCTTGACGAGGAGCAGGTCGAAGGAGCCGTCACGCACGAGGTTCGACAGCTGAAAGAGATTCATCGCGAGCACGCCCGCGTAAAAGCCCGTGACCGCGACGTAGCTCCCGACGAAGACCAGGATCTCGTCCGCGCCGAAGCCCGCGATCTGCCTTCCCGCGCGGTAGGCTACGATGACGTACATGACCTTCGCGAAAAGGTAGCCGGCCTCCATGAGGATGCCCGTGACGAAGTTCGCGCGGTATTCCATCTGGCTCATGAAGTTGATCCTGACGAGCATAAGCCAAATCTTGATGTGCCTGATGATCTCTCTCATGGGTCAGCTCCCCACCGCGGCGAAGCGGCGGATGCCCCGGCGCCAGACGAGCTGGCCGAGGGCCGCGAGGGCGAGAATCCAGAACGCGGCGAGCGCGAAGGACGGAAGGACCGCGGACGGGGGCACGCGGCCCGCGAGCAGCTCCGTCGGGAACTGGATCGTGAAGCGGAACGGGAGGAGCGAGAGCGCGCGCTCGGGGCCGGAGCCGAAGACCGCGAGCGGGAGGATGCCGCCCGAGAGCGCGACGATCACGATGCGGACGGCCTCGAAGAGATAGCCGATCTCGGTGAGCCAGAAGCCCGCGAGCGACACGCACCAAAAGACGAGGAAGTTCAGCACGAAGGCGAGCGCCAGCGCCGCGATAAAGAGGGCGATCGACGCGGGCGATACCGGAAAGCCGAGCGCGAAGGAGAGGACGGCGACGGCGCAGGCGAGGAGCGCGCCCATCACGGCGCATTGCACGGCCTTGTCGCCAAGAAAGGCGAACAGCCGGTAGCCGAAGTAGCCGATGGGCTTCACGAGATACCGGTCGAGGCTTCCCGTCCTGATGTCGTTGTTGACGTCGTATTCGAAGCCCGTCCTGACGAGCCGCGCGACGAGTTGCGCGACGACGGTATAGGCGACCATCTGCGCGAAGGTGAAGCCGAAGAACGTCGCTGTTCTGTCGCCGCCGTAGAGGGCGACCCAGAGCGCGGTCTGGATGACGAC
>DAOPXQ010000163.1:1503-5692 GCA_035352395.1 Treponemataceae bacterium
CGCGCGTCGCCCGAACTCGGGTTCATGATCCCGGAAAGCATCTTGAGGGTCGTCGTCTTTCCCGCGCCGTTGGGCCCGAGAAAGCCGACCGTCGTCCCCTCCTCGATCGAGAAGCTCACGTCCTTGACGGCTTCCTTCACGAGGGTCTTCCGCGCGAGGAAATTCCGGAAGGAACCGCCGAGGCCCTCTGCCTTTTCGTAGTAGGTGAAATTTCTGCAAAGGTCCGTGACTTCGATAATGGCCATACGCGCTCCTTTAGGGCTTAGTCTTGCGTACTAAAAATGTACACCCTATTTGTTTCGCAAGTCAACATATAAACACAACATACTCGCAGGACAGAAGATTCGCAAGGCGACCAAAGGCCCCCACTCTCCACAGGGCGTCGATTCCGCGCAATGGAGATTCCACGCATCGGCGTGGTGCGTGCTATACTGCGGGTATGCATAAAAAGATCATAAACGAAAATTATCGCTTCTTCCTTACAGTATTCCTTACCCTCGCGATGGTCTCCGCAGGCGCAATTCCCGCCGCGGGCGAGTCCCCCGCGATCGACGAGACGGCCGCCGGAAAAATCGTCGTCTGCACGGACAACCTCAGGCTCAGAACCGCGCCGAGCCTCGATGCCGAAACGATCGCCCTTTTGAAAGAGGGAACCGAGGCGGTCGTTACGGCCGTCGGACGCCCTTTCTCCGCCGACGGTATCGATTCGCGCTGGTGCCGCGTCATGACCGAAGGCTTCGGAACAGGATGGTGCTTCGGCGGCTATCTTTCGCCAAAGGAAGGCGCCTGGGGCGACGTGAGCGCGCGGAAACGGTGGGAAAGCCCCGAGGGAGACTCCGTATGCGTAAGCCCCTCGGGCGCGTGGGCGTTGGCCGTCGATATCTCGATGAACGGCGCGGAAGGCTCCGTCTATCTTTATCGCGCGGATACCGGCAAGCTCGAGAAAAAATATTTCCGTCGCTGCGATTTGGTCTCGAAGGCGGCGACCTTCGCCGGGGAGGACGAGCGGATATTCTATCCGACGAGCGACGTGGGTTCGACCTACGATTGGGTCGAGTCGGATTTGCCCACGAATGCCGCCGGAAAATCCTACTCCCCCGGGTCCGTCTTGCGCGAATATGGCCACACGACGCTACTGGAAGCGAGCGAGGACGGCGCGTGGTTTGCGCTTGGCTTCGATGGGAATAACGTGCCGGCGGTCGCCTTCTATAACACGAGTCAGAGGCGATGGACGCGCGTCGACGACCGTGAATTCCTTTTCCCGATATCGTACGCCTTCAGCCCCGACTCGAGCCTCTGCGCGGGGTCCGCGTCAAACCGCGCGGGCACGCGCGTATGGGACATGCGAACGATGAAAACACTCTGGAAGCGGGACATGGTCGCGGGGCACGTTTTTTTCTCGCGGGACGGTACGCGGCTCTATTGCTTCAACGAAGACCTTACGGTACTCGACGCGAAAACGGGTACGACCGTGAAGACCGTGCCGCTTGGGCTCGCCGCCGGAACGGTCGCCCGAAGCATCGCCTATACGCGCGACCGATCGACGCTCGTCGTCTCGAACGGAACGGAGTTCGCGTACTTCTTCAACCTCCCGGACGAACGGCTCATCGGCGTATTGAAGCTTTCGGACAAGCCGATCCTCGCCTTATCCCTCGACGCCGCCGGAAAGACGCTCGGCGTATCCTCAGGCGGCCCGGAGATTAAGAACCACGCGACGAGCGTGTATGACCTTTCCGTCTCGAGGCATGATCGCTTCGGCGTAAGGGATTCGGAATCGGGCCCGGTATTTCCGATTAGCGAGGACGAAAAATCCCGAAACTATCTCCTGGGAAAAATCTTCTCCAATCGGGACAAGTCCCCGGGCGTCGACCTCGAATTCGACTCGAAGGGTCAGTATCGCATCTGGAATCCTCAGCTCGGCGCGGTCGAGGGGGCGTATTCGCTCAAGGGAAACGCGATACGGCTCTATCCCCTCGCGGCGACGAAAGACAGCGAGTACAGCCGCCAGGAACTCGCCGACATCATCTCGGCGCTCGGCATCGGCCCCGCAAAACAAGGCGCGACGATGACCATCGAACAGGACTACGAGGACTTCTTCGTCTCTGGCGCGGTGTTTGACGACAAATCGGGAATGAAATTCGAGAGCAACGTCGAAAGCCCCGCCGGAAAGCGCTACGAGTATGAGGGAACGGCATGCATCAAGGGCTACACCGAGGGCGACCAGAAACTGTACCTTGTGCCGCTCGACGGCCTCCGCATGAGAAAGAGCCCCTCGATGCGCGCCGATTCCGTGCACTTGAGCATTCAGTTCTACGACGAGCTGCACGAACGAATGCTCTACATCCGCGACCGCACGGTTCTCTTCAAGGGCACGGTACATCCAATCCGCGCGACGAGCGTCAAGAAGGATACGATCGACGGGATAACCGCGCCCTGGTACTTGGTCTGCGAGTGGGACGGCGACGACGCGGAAGCCGGCCAGTGGGAATGGGCCTGGGTCTTCGGCGGTTACGTGAAGGTCATCGGGATCGACAAGGTAGACGAATACCGCGCGACGGAAAAACGCGATTTGCCGGGTACGCTTCTCGCGACGGGGCTCGTTGAGCAATAGGCCGGCGAGACCCGATCGGCGAGAACGCCCCCGCCGCCCTGCGTTCGGGCAGGGAACCGAGTAGCTCGTTTCGCGACCGCAGAACGAAAAAAACCCGTCCGGGTATTCCGGACGGGCTTGAGCTCCGCGAGTTTTTATGCGACGCAGAGAACTAAGGGCGCTACTACCAGAGGTTCAACACGGTAATAGGGGGCCTTCAGATTGGAATGGATTGGCTTTGTAATCGCGGCGTTGAAGGCCGGCGTCGCCTTAGCGAGCGCCGCCACCGCGGCGGCAATCTCGGTTTGGGTCGCCAAGGAATTATCCTTCACTCCCCTTTTTATCTTTACTCGAAATTAAAAAAACGACACGTCTCGCGGCTTGAACGAATCAAGCGTACGCGAAACTGTATCGTCATCACTTTTTTAGATGTGGAAATACTAGCAGTTTTCTTGGTTTTAGTGGGGACGAGTTATGACGACAAACGAGGTATTTTTGACATATTGGACTTTATAGAGACTCAAGCCCAAGCACGGCGGAGAACACGAAGGTATCGCCCTTCCGCTCGCAATTCAAGGCGCCGCGATGATTCTCGACGATCGTCCGCATGCTCTCAAGGCCGATGCCGCTCCGCGCGCCCTTACTCGAGGGGAAAAGTCCTTCCCGGTCCCCGGGAAGGGGCTGAAAGCTGTTCTCGATCCGGATGACGAGGCGCGAGGGCTCCCCGCGGACCCTGATATCGATGCGTTTGCCCGGATACCGCTCGCTTTCGGGGGGGATCCGCTGGCACGCCTCGATGGCGTTCTCGATCGCGTTTCCCAACAGGGCGCACAGCTCATACTCGTCGATTCGGATGTCCACCGGCAAATCGATATCGGTCGCGACGGTGATGCCCCTCGTTTCGGCGATCTCGATATAGCCGCCGATAACGGCATTCGCCACCGGGTTCGCGCAATAGCGCTTCTGCGGGGCGACAAAGCCGTCGCCGAGGAGACGGTCGAGGTACTCGCCGAGCGTGGCGTAGTCGCCGGACTGCGCCAAGGTCGAAAGGACCACGTACTGATGCCGCGTGTCGTGCATGAGCTTTCCCTGAGCGACGATACCCTTCTCCATCTCCGTATAGTACTTCTTCTGGAGACTCACGATACGCTCGGCGTTTTCGAGCCGGGTCTCGTACTGGGAGCGGTTATGGATCGCGGTAAAATGCGACGCCATGAGGTAATACGAAAAAATGGTATAGCCCTCGAACAGGAGCATCTCGAGGAATTTTACCGGAGTGAGCGCGGTTTCAAACGGCGTAAAGATCAGGCTCAGGAGAACGAACGCCAAGACCGGGAAGGCGGCGAAGGCGGGATTTCCCTTGGCGAGATAGGAGAGTAGCTTTCGGTATCCGACGCGGATAAATCGGCAATAGAACGCTATCACCAGGGCGGAAACCGAGGCATACAGGACGTACCGGAGGGGATAAGCCGCGCGGCCGTGCGTGACCCACACGGCAAGGTAATTGCATACCGACGACAGAAAGGTCGTCACGCCCCAGGACGTAAAACAGAAAAACACCTTTTGGGCGACGGTCTCCGTGAAAAGCACCGCGCACGG
>DAOPXQ010000164.1:0-5652 GCA_035352395.1 Treponemataceae bacterium
TCTCGCCCGTCGGCGAAGGTCACGGTGTCGAGCTTGCCGTCGCCGACGGGCGAGAAGATGGAGCCGGACGCGCGTACCTGGGCCTCGGGCGCGGTGACGTCGAGGACGAACGCGGGCGAGAGCGCCACGGGCGCGTAGCCGTTGACGTAACGCGCGGAGATGCGGGCTTGGTAGTCGCCTTCCGCGGCGAGTTTGCCCTCGTCGGTCTTGCCGTCGAAGGCTATGGCCTTGGGCGCCGTGGATCCGGTCCACGAGCGGATCGTCTTACCGTCGCGCTCGCTTACCTCCATGGTCCAGTCGATGAGCCCCGTGAGCACGGGAACGCTCGGCGTGAGAAGGATCGTGTCCTTGGCGCCGTCGCCGTTCGGCGAGAAGGCGGCCTGGTCGATGCTGATATTGATCGAGGGCTTGTCGGTGTCGACGATGACGTTGTCGACGCGGGCCTCGGCGGTATTGCCCGCGCGGTCCTTGGCGGAAATCCTGTAGGCGTAGACGCCGTCGGGCGCGATCGACGCGGAGTCGGTCTTGCCGTCCCACGCGAAGTCCGCGGCTTCCGCGTCCTTAGTCTCTACCGTGCGCACCGCGGCGCCGGCTGCGTTCGTCACGATGGCGGTCCAGAGGTCTTCCTTTGATGCCTTCTGCGCGATCTTGAAGGTATCCTTGTTTCCGTCCCCGTCGGGGCTGAATATCATGGCGTTCGCGCCTGAGGGCGGGGTTGCGGTAATCGTGGGCGCCGTGTTATCGACGGTAACGGCGAACTTGGCGCTATCGCCCTTGTTGCCGTTGTCGTCGGCGGCGGTCATGTAGAAGGAGTACGCGCCGTCGGGGGCTACGGTGCCTGAGTCGGTGTTGCCGTCCCAGCGGATGCTCTCCGGAAGGGTGATGCCCTGCTTGACGCGGGTCAGGAGCTTCCAGAACGACTTGATGTCCTGCATCTCGGTGCGGACTTCCTTATTGGCGATCGTCCGCACGACGGTGCCCTGAGCGTCCTCCACCACGAAGGACCACGCGACGACGTCGCGCTGATCGGTGATCTTGACGGGGAACGAGAGTTCGTCCTGCGTGCCGTCGGAGTTCGGCGAGATATAGACAGGTTCGGGATAGGTTATCTCGATGGAGGGCGCCGTGACGTCGGTGACGCCAAGCTTGACGTTTACGCCAGCGCCGGCTGCCATGGCCCCATTGGCAAGGGGCTTGAACGCGACGGTCGGCGCGATATCGCTCTGCGCCCAGCCATTCTTGGCGAGGAAGGATTCCTTGTCCTTGGAGTCGAGTTTGAGGTTAACGCCGATCGCGACGGACGGCATGTACGTCGCCTTTCCGGCGACGGCCTCCGCGAGGTTGAGGTTCCAGGACGGCTTGATTGTGACGACGTCCATGACGATCGCCTCGAGCCCAAGGTCGAGGGTTACGTTCTGGAAGGTCGGAACGCCGACGTCGAAGGCGGCGCCGAGCTTGAATTTATCGGTCTTGAGGAGGGCGGCGGTAAAGCCCGCGCGCGGCGTGAACGCCGACGGGTAGCCAGTGCTCGCGCCGCCATTGATTCCCGTGGTGTTCGGGTTGAAAGGCGAGCCAATGCCGGTGAGCGAGAATCCGAACCGCGAGTCCTGAAGGAATCCGACGGCCCCGATGCGGATAAGGATACCCATTTCGCCGCTGATTCCCCAGCCGGAGCCCGCGCTCGCGGTGAGGCCCGCGCCGATGTATATGGCGTCGGTAAGGTCCTTCGATATTGCGAGGTGCGCCGTGCCGGAGGTCCCGAGCGGCAGGGTGGTTAAGGGGGAGGTAAGGAAGTTTAGGCTTCCCGAAATGACTGACCAGCGCGTGGGAAAGAGAATCCCTAAGTTGACCGCGTGGCCGAGCCCCGACTCTCCGGTGGAGCTGAAAATGGCCGCGTATGACGCGTCAAGCGTGATTCTCTGCTCGTCGGCGCCAAGCGCGGGGTTGATAGCCCGCTCGCCCGGAAGGGCGGTTCCGAAGGCGCCGCCGGCGACGTTCGCGCCGCCGCCAAGAAGCCTTGCCGCGAGAAAGTTGTTCGCGGATTCGCCGCCGGCGGGCGGATCATACGCGAAGGCGAATGTTGCGATAAGGGAAAGTAGTATGATTCCGGAGCATATTTTTCCAGATTTCATTATCAGCCTCCTAAAAGCCTTTCTGTGCATTAAAAAACAGCATTGTTATAGTATCGTTACTAAATGATATCTTCTGAATCCCCGTCTGACCAGTGTAAAAACGCTTATTATGGAAAATAAACGAAAATATTGACGTTTGCCGCTGTGGCGAGTACTATGCTAGAACCATGAAAATCAGAACATTCAAGGGTGGAGTTCATCCTCCTGAGCGAAAAGAAGGGTCGCGTGCGCTTCCCATCGAATCCGCCTTTCCCTCGACCAAAACGGTATGGATACCGATTACCCAGGGTGGAGCTCCCAATAAGCCCATCGTACAGGTTGGCGATTCCGTCGCTCGTGGCCAAAAGATAGCCGAAACCGACGCCTTTATGTCGGCCCCGGTCCATGCCTCGATTGCCGGAACGGTCAAGAAGATCGAAACCCATTTGGTGGTCGGCAACGTCGACGCCCCTTGTATCGTCATAGAAGGCGATGATTCGGGCCGAACGGACTTTATGCCCGTCCTTGACCCCTTTACCTGCACCCGCGAGGCAGCCCTTGCGCGCGTCCGCACGGCGGGTATCGTCGGAATGGGCGGCGCGTCCTTTCCCGCGCACGTCAAGCTTTCTCCCCCTAAAGGCACGAAAATCGACTATCTGATCGCCAACGGCGCCGAGTGCGAGCCCTATCTTACGATAGACGCGCGCACGATCGAGGAACACGCCGCTTCGATCGTCGACGGCATCGCCATCGCGATGTACATAACCGGCGCCGCCGAAGGGATTATCGCCCTGGAGGACAACAAGGCAAACCTGGTACCCGTGCTCGAAAAGGCGATTTCCGGACAGAAATGCGTGCCCGTTGGGCCCGGAGCCTGCAATATCTCGGTCTCCGTATGCAAGACCAAGTACCCGCAGGGCGGCGAGAAGATGCTGATCAAGGCGCTCGTCGGTCGCGAGGTTCCCTCCGGCGGGCTTCCCGCCGCGTGCGGATGCGTCGTGCAGAACGTCGGCACCTTAAAGGCGATCTCCGAGGCCTTCCGCCAAGGTAAACCCCTGATCGACCGCGCCTTGACCGTCTCGGGCGGCGCGTGCAAAACCCCTAAAAACATCGAGGTTCCCGTCGGAACCCTCGTCGGCGACCTTATCCCGCAAACCGTGGAGCTTAATCCCGGGGTCGCGAAGATCGTCTCCGGCGGCCCGATGATGGGCCTCGCGATGAAAAGCGCGAGCTTCCCCGTTCAAAAGAATACCTCCGGCGTGCTCTTCCTTACCGCGGGCGAAACCTGCACCGACGAGGAATCCCCGTGCATCGGCTGCGGTCGGTGCATCACGGTATGCAGCTGCCGCCTCGCGCCGGTTCTCGTCGTTCGCGCCCTCAAGGGCGATGACCTCGAGGAAGCGAAGCGATGCGGGCTCATGGACTGCGTCGAGTGCGGCACCTGCGCCTACGTGTGCCCCGCGCGCGTCAAGCTCGTGCAGCATTTTAAGATCGGCAAGCAATTGGTCCGCGCCGAGATGGCCAAGGCGGCCGCGCGCGCCGCGGCGAAAGGAGCCAAGTGATGGGCGAGTCAGACAAGAACGAGATATACATTTCCCCGGCGCCGCATTTCGCGGTTCCGATGACCACTAGGCAAACCATGTTCGTCGTCATCGCGGCGCTTTTGCCGATCGCGGCGTACGGCGTGTGGCTGTTCGGCTTCCCCGCGCTCGTCACGATCGTCGCGGCCGTCGCGTCCACGGTCGTTTTTGAGTCCCTGTTCCGCCTCGTGACGAGGCAGGACGTTCGCGCCGGCGACCTTTCCGCCGCGGTTTCGGGCCTATTGCTCGCGATGGTGCTTCCCCCGACGACCCCCGTGTGGATGACGATCCTCGGCGGGCTCTTCGCGATGGTCGTCGCGAAGGAGTTCTTCGGCGGGCTCGGCGCGAACGTGTTTAACCCCGCGCTTTCCGGCCGCGCGTTCCTCCTCGTGAGCTTCGCGACACCGATGACTACCTGGATCGCGCCGTCCCTCGGCAAGGCCGCGGACGCCGTCACCTCGGCGACCCCGCTCGCCTACATCAAGCCCGCCGAGGGCGCGATCAGTACCGCGGCCCAGATCGCCGAAAAGCTGGGGTACTCCTCCGCCGGCGACCTCTACCTCAGCTACTTCATGGGCGCGCGCGG
Organism: Treponemataceae bacterium; assembly: GCA_035352395.1. Lineage (GTDB taxonomy): Bacteria > Spirochaetota > Spirochaetia > Treponematales > Treponemataceae > Teretinema. The sequence continues at coordinate 4,278 of DAOPXQ010000164.1, forward strand.
CGGCTGCATCGGCGAGTCCGCGATATTCCTCATCGCGTTCGCGTTCGTCGCGCTTGTCGCGACGCGGATTATCGACTGGCGGGCGCCCGTCGCGATGATCGTGACCGCCTGCGCGGTTACCTGGATCGCGGGCATCAATCCCTTACTGACGCTCCTTTCGGGCGGCTTGGCCTTCGGCGCGGTTTTCATGGCGACCGACTACGCGACGAGCCCCGTTACCCCGATCGGGCGCCTGATTTTCGGCGCCGGCTGCGGCCTTATCACGGCCCTCGTGCGCGTGTTCGGCGGATATCCCGAGGGCGTCATGTTCAGCATCCTGATCATGAACTCGCTCGTTCCGTTCCTTAACAAGATCATTCCGCGCAAGTATGGCTGGGTTCGCCCGGCGAAGAAGGAGGGCGTCGCCAAATGAAAACGATGATCAAGCTTTCGTTCGTCATGGCGGCCTACGCCGTCGTCGCGTGCGTCGCTCTCGCCTTCGTGTACATCGCCACGGCGCCTAAGATCGCCGCCGCCGCGCAGGAAGAGCTTAACGCGTCGCTTCGCGTCGTGTTCTCCGACGCCTCGACCTTCGAGGACGTCACGGCGGACGGCGTCGGTTCGGGCGCTGGGCAGATCGCGATCGATCGCGCCTATCTCGCGAAAAAGGACGGGACTACCGTCGGCATGGTAATCCAGGCGACTGGCCCGACCTATAAGACATCAACCGTGCTCGTCGCCGTCGGCATGGACCGGCGGATAATCGGCATCAAATTACTCGCGAATAGCGACACTCCGGGGCTCGGTACCAAGACGGCCGAGCCTGGGTTCGCCGGACAGTTTGCCTCGAAGTCCGTGGACGACGCCTTCGCCGTCAAAGCGGACGTGCAGGCGATCTCGGGCGCGACGATATCCTCAAGGGGCGTCGCCGCGATCGTTCGCGTCGCCGGCCGCGCGGCGGGGAATTACCTTGCCGCGAAGGCGGGCGGGGCGGTGGCTCCGGAAGGCGCGGCCTCCGGCGGCTCGGACGACGGTTCAACAGACGCGGATTCCGGCGCCTCGGAAGACGACGCCTCGACCGACGCCGAATCCGGCGCGTCCGAAGAAGCGAACTAAGGGAGTACCGGAATGAATAAGTATTTCAAGCTGTTTACGAATGGACTTCTCAAGGAAAACCCCCTTCTCGTTATCATGATCGGCCTGTGCTCGTCGCTCGCCGTTACGACGAATATCTGGAACGGAATCGGCATGGGGCTCGCGATGACCTTCGTCCTTCTCATGAGCGAGATCATGATAAGCGGTTTTCGCAAGCTTATCCCGAACTCGATCCGCATACCCGTATTCATCATCATCATCGCGGCGTTCACCACGATCGTCGATCTCGTGATGAAGGCGT
>DAOPXQ010000165.1:0-5638 GCA_035352395.1 Treponemataceae bacterium
CAAGATCAGCTCAAAGTAGATGTAGAAAATTTCAAAGCTGGTCGTATTGCAAAAGATACCGAGACAATAAAGAAAATCGGGGGGGGCTTAAACGATTGCGAGCAACGATTAAAAACAGCTTATACTACTTTGCAAAATCACATATATCATCTTAGAACGCCACTGGTGAACCTGAAACAGGATCCCGAAGCCCCAGACAATTTTACTTTTCAGATAACGATAGAAGCGTTCGATAAGTATACGTTTGAAGAAAACTATCACTTATCTGTCGCGCCTGATAAGTCGGCGGTTGAGAAAAGTAATAAAATAAAAGCCTTTAGTCAAAAATCATACATTTGCGACATTGAGTACAGGATTAAAGTTGGAGAAAGTTCCGATATCTATATTGTTTATCTGACGAAGGCCCAAATCCGGGCGAGTGATGACACTGATTATTTGCAAGAGTATGCGCTTAACTTGAGAGCAAAAGAGTTCAAAGCCGGGCAGCTTATCAACATTGGCTCCGGCAAGAATATTTCTGCCGCCGCTCCGGTCTATGTCGCACCTGCTCCGGTCGTGGTTCAAAAGCCTGTTGCTCAAGTCCCTGCGAAGCAAGCGAAAGACCCGAACCGTATCGGGTTTCGCCTGTATGGCGGTTACATGAACTCATTCACTCCCGGGGGTAACGGTTTTACGATTTCTGCCCTGTTGCCGCTTTTTGACAGCAATTTCATATTATCTGGCGAGTATTCGAGTGCTTCTTCGTCTTACTCGTTCACATCATCGCAAGTCACTACGACGTCGGATAACCATGCCGGTCTGGGGCTCGGGTTCGCCCAGCCCTTTGGCATCTGCATGTTTTCTCTGTCCGCGCAAGCGGCGTATCTGTCGACACAATCGAGTATACAGGATACGACGACAACTAAGTATGTTTCTGACGTCGGTTATCTTGGATTTACTTGCGGCGTCGATGCCGGTTTTGACGTCCGGCTGGGATTCTTGCTTTTAAGTTTACACGTAAAGGGCTTCTTGCCTAGCGTTACCGAAGCCTCCCTTTTGGCCGGTATACGCTTTTAATCATAAAATGGTATAGGCTTTATAGCCTGCTTAATGGAGATTATATGAAGAAACTTATATATGTTTTTCTTGCAATGCTTTGTTTCGTTACCGTCATTGGCTGCGAGGCAACCAATGGCTATGTGTCGAAGGTTCCCTCCAGCAGTTCCGATGGCACTGGAACGACTAGCGGTAATGTGTTGTATAATGGTTCGGGAAACATTCCATTTTTCGACAATAGTCCTTATGGGTATAACGCAATATGTTCTATCCTTCCTTCTACGTATAAGGCTGTTGTTGGGGATGTCCTTACAATCACGATTACGGGCTCTTCAAATACGGCACTTGATGGTTTGTCAGTCGCATTGATCGATAACGGGCCGAATACTGCTGGGGCAGGCTCATATGGTTGGGTTGAACTTAGTACCTATTACACGATCCTTGGAAGTTATTCGAATTCGTTTTCTAAGACCGTTAAGCTGACTGTCACTGCCAATTCTACCGCTGCAGGGGCTGACTATAATAAGATAGTTCTGTCTTGCGGAACAGGGACTGCATCGGCTCCGACCCTTACAATTTCAACGTTCAAAATAGTGCTGGATTAATTGTCGAGAGAATTACTCTGGAATTATATAAAGATGCTGCTTCGCCTTTTTTTTCGATGCGCATCGATAGATACGGAAAACATGATTCTACAAACTCAGAACACTCTTCGTGGTATCATGTTTTCCCTTCTTTGCCTTCTGCCCGTATTCGCTGCGGCAAGCCCTGTCGATATAAGCCCTTACGCGTTCGTTCCTCAGGTCGGCCATTCGTTCGAGGTGCGCTCCCTCGTCTTCTCTCATGACGGGAAGCGACTTGTGTCCGAATCTGGCGACGGATCGATCAAGGTTTGGGACGTAAAGACTCAACGCGAGGTACGCTCTCTGCGATTCGAGTATTCGTTTATGGATGCCCTCGCTGTAACGCCGGACGATCGTTTTATCGTCTGCGCGGACCGCGTCGGCGCAGATATATATTTTATCGATATGCTCACTGGCTTGATCGGCCGCACCTTCCATTCGCCCGCCGGCATGTTCACCGATTTTTTTCTGTCAAAAGACGGGCTCTTTCTTGCCGCCGCGTGCAATGATAATACCGTTCGGGTGTGGGACGTTCCTTCGGGAAAGATAGTTGGCGTTCTGACTGGATGTTCTGCGCCGATTATCTCCGTTCGCATCGACAATGACGATTCGTGCCTTTATGCGATATCAAAAGACCAGTCGCTCACTAAATGGTCATTGAAGGAGGGACGTCTCAATTGGAGCGTTGAATGGCCTCTTGCGGTTGCCCGCCTGACTTCTATCGCGATCTCTCCCGATGGGATGAAGATCGTGACTGGCACCAGCGAAAAATCCATTGTTGTCTGGAATGCGGAAACCGGGAAAAACATGCAGACTTTATACGGTCCTTCCGATACGGTGGATCGTGTCTGTTTCGGGAATGACGGTCAATATATTTTCTCGTCCTCTGAAGACGGGACTGTCAGGCGATGGGATATCAATACGGGTGCGATGGCTCCGGTCGCCGTATTTTCAAGCTCCGTTCTCTGGGGTCTATGTGCTTCACCTTCCGGCGATTTCCTCGCAGTGAGCTCCGACAAGGAAATTAATGTTTTCGCGATTCCTGATGGACGGAGCGTCGCCCGTTTTTCGGGAACTACAGATCGTTTTATGGGAATGGCCATTACTCCTGACGGTAAGTTTATTTGCGCTGGTTCGCGGAGCGGTCGCGTGTATGAATGGGATATTCTGCATGCGCGATTCGTCCATTCCTTTGATACACAACGAGGCTCGTTCGCTTTGCGCGCTCTCGCGCCCGACGGTAAGGAGATGGTCGGCCAATGGCCCGGGCTTGGCGCGGGTTTCATTTCTCTTGCCGACGAGAAAATCAGCGCGGTCGGTGATGAAAATATGTTGACGCTACCGGCAGCCGCATATTCCCCTGATGGACGCTATTACGCCTTCGCCTATTATGAAAAAAATATTTGCGTGTATGACCGCGCGAACGGGGCCGAAATCTCGCGGTATGAAGGATTCCCCTCGCGCGCGGTATCTTTGTCGTTCTCTGGCGATGGAGAATTCCTTGCGGCTGGCTACGCTGACGGGACAATTCGCGTTTTTGATCGGCTCTCCGGCGCGATGAAAGAACTATTATCCCTCGTGCAAGGCTCATGCTCGCGGGTCGGATTTTCACCGGACGGGCGTTATCTTATTTTTAGATCGGCCTCGTCGCGCGGTACTGATCTCTGCATTGATTGGCGAACGGAAGAAATTATCCGCACGAACGATCCTGCGTACGAGAATATCTGTGCTTATGCGTTCTCGCCGGATAGCCAAAAAATCCTGTATACCGACGGCGATGCAATATGCGTTTGGGATATTGCCGCGCGGTTAACGGTGCAGCGGTTTACGGAAAAATGTGAAGCGTGTTCTGTTCTTGAATATACTCCTGATGGCAAGTTTGCGGTGTCGCTCGGCTATGACAATACCCTGCGTGTATGGGATGCCGCCGTCGGGACCCTCGTGTATTCTGTTGTCTGTTCGAATTCCGGCGCATGGCTGGTGTATACCCCCGACGGCTATTGGGACGGTTCGGCGGACTGCCTTGATCTCGTCGCGATGGTTCATGGTCTTGACGCCTTTAGCGTTGATCAGTTTGCCGCGAGAAATAATCGTCCTGATATCATTCTTCAACGAGTTGGCTGTGACGACGAGGCCTTAATTCAGCATTATCGAAATCAATATCTTTCGCGGGTTAAAAAGTTGGGCCTTTCCGAAAACACGCTTTCGTACGATCCTGCTGCCATTCCCGTTGCTGAAATTAAGGCGATAGGGCAAACCGATCGGCAACTGAAAATTGCCGCTCATTTTCTTGCGGTTGCGTCGCCTCTGAAGAGCTGGAAGATTTGGGTTAACGGCGTTCCCGTCGGTGTGGATTCGGCAAAAGAACTGTCGGGTTTTTCAGCCGATGCGTTCGAGACGGTAGTGCTGAATCCCGGCGATAACACGATCGAGGTTTCGTGTATCACCGAGGCCGGTGCCGAGGCTTTCAGAGATTCGCTTTCCGTGCGGTATGACGGCAGCGTAAAAGGGCATCTGTATTATCTTGGTTTCGGTGTTTCCGAATACGCCGATACAAACCTCTCGCTAAAATGGGCCGCGAAAGACGCTCTTGATCTCGCCAAATTGTTTGGTTCAGCGAAATACCTGGACGTAACCGTAAAAACATGGACAGACGCCGAAGTGACTCCTTCGGCGTTATGTATCGCGAAAGATATTCTTTCGTCGGCGAACAGCGAGGATACCGTTATCGCGTTTATCGCCGGGCATGGGCTTCACGACACGGACGCACAGTCGACGTATTATTATCTTCCTTACAATGTTGACCCGGATCGGCTTGCAGAAACGGCGATTCCGTTTTCCGCAATCGAGAATCTTCTGCAAGGGATCGCTCCCCGGCATAAACTCTTATTGATGGATACCTGCGAGTCTGGTGATGCCGATCCCGTGAACGACGATGGCTCGAGTGGCGTTGCCCTTGCTCCAAATGGAGTAACGTCGCGCGGCGTGACGATAAGACGCGCCTCAAAAATCCCCGCAAGTGTTTTAGCCGCATTGCGTGAACGGGAACGATGGATTTATAACGATATTGTCAGACGATCGGGCTCGATTGTTTTTTCAAGTTGTCGGGGAAATGAGGCATGTTACGAATTCGACCTTCTTGAAAATGGCGCTTTCACCAGCGCACTGAAGAAAACGCTTACAGATCCGGCGGCAGATATCAATCGCGATGGAATGATCTCGTCACGCGAACTCAGGAGTTCCGTTTCGACGCAGGTCTCGGCACTCGTTTCGCGGTATTGCGGGAAGGACCTGCAGCATCCGGTAGTGGATCACGACAATTTACTGCAGGATACCCCTATTCGGCTCCTTACGCCGCGTAATTAACAGGTTCTGTTCGGGTTACTCTATCGATTTATCCCCCCAGTCCCCAGTCCTCTTCTCCCGGTACCAAATGGTACCGGTGGTACCTGCGTCGGGTGATATGCTCCGTTGAATTTCGGACGTATTGTGACATTGTTAGCGGTTGCCTTGGGGCAACCCTCCAAACGCTTTGTGTCAAGGAGTAAACGATGAAACGGATACGGATGCTTTCTTATGTCGGGTGTATGGGCGTGCTGATGTCTGCGGCCCTTCTTTTCGGTTGCGCGAACGACGTTGTCGGGGCTATCCCGGATACGACACCTCCTGCCGAGGTGACGAACTTGGTCGTGTCGGCAGGAGATTCTTCCATTACGGTAAGCTGGAATGAGCCTGTTGACAGCGATTTCGCCAAGGTGGAGATTTTATATTCCGGTTCGGTGATCGCGACGATCGCGAAAGGAACGTTTTTAACAACCGCTTCGAATCTGACAAACGGAGTAACCTACACCTTTACCGTCAGGACTGTTGACGCCAAGGGGAACTCTTCGGCCGGACAGACCATAAGTGCGACGCCCGCTGCGAGCTCGTCTACGCCGACGGTTGACACGCCGACGGTTGATACGCCGACGGTTGATACG
>DAOPXQ010000166.1:0-5607 GCA_035352395.1 Treponemataceae bacterium
GGCGGCACGAACGCCATCCGAGGGTCCAAGTCGGCGGGCCGCGACGATCAGCGCCCGCTGCCACACCGGTTTGAAATGGAAATAGTCGCGCTCGGCGCCGGGTCCGTGTTCGGCGATCACCCGACTTTTCAGCTCGGCCAGGCCCGCCTGATCCGCCGCGAGCTCGCATCGCAGGAAGCGGCGCTCCGCGAGCTTGAGAACGAGCTCTTTACCGAGCAAAAGCGCCTCGACGACATCAAGGAACAGCTTGAGGAGATCGAGGGCGAGCTCGCGTCGATCGAGCATAAGGGAAAGACCCTGACCGCCGAGCTCGAAAAGCTCGAGAACGACATATCCTCCAGGCATTCGGACGTCGCCGGCAAGCAGGATTCGCTTAAGGGCAAGACCGCCGAGATGGCGAAGATCCAGGGACAGCTGGAAAAGCTCCACATGGACCTCGCGATGAACGAGACGGAGATCCGCAACATCAAGGAGAACTTCCGCGAGGCGCACTCGCGCGACCTTATGGAGTTCGAGGAGCGGATGTTCACGATCAATACCCCGGCGGGCGAGCTTCGGGAAAAACTAAGCGCCGCGCGCAATCAGCTCAAGGACCTCGGTAGCGTAAACCTAATGGCCGTTGAGGAATTCTCAGAGACCAAGGAACGCTACGACTTCCTCAACGCGCAGATCGCCGACCTTCAGAAGGCCCGCGACGACCTCCGGAGAATCACCGAGGAGATTCGCGCGGAATCGACGGAGCTTTTCCTTTCGACGTACAACCGCATAAAGAAAAACTTCCACAATATGTTCCGGCGCCTATTCGGTGGCGGACGCGGCGAGATCAGGCTCGTGGACCCGACGAACGTGCTCGAGTCAGGAATCGACATCTTCGCGCAGCCGCCGGGAAAGAAGCTCGAGAACATCAGCCTCCTGTCCGGCGGCGAGAAATCAATGACGGCGGTCGCGCTGCTGTTCGCGACGTACATGGTCAAGCCCTCGCCGTTCTGCCTCCTTGACGAGATCGACGCGGCGCTCGACGAGCAGAACGTCACGCGCTTCGTGAACGCGCTCAGGGAATTCGCGAACGTGAGCCAGTACATCGTCATCACGCATAACAAGAAGACCGTTATGGGCGCGAGCACCATGCTCGGCGTCACGATGGAAGAGTCGGGCATCACTAAGGTCATTACGATCAAGCTCGAGAACGAGGCGGACAAGCACGCCGAGGAAAATCTCCCTGATCTTGAAAACTTCGTCGACGAGGAAGTCGCGCCCGAGGAAGGCCTCATAGTTCCGCCGCATCCGCCCAAGCGCGCGCGTCCAGCGCCCGAGACAACCGCGGAGACTGCGACGATTGAGGCGATTGAGGTGCCCGAAACAGCGCCAGCGCCTGAGGCGCCAGAGGCGATTGTGGAGCCCGACGCTACTGTGGCGGTGGCCGAAGCGCCCGAGGCGGTCGAACCGGCGGAGAAGGACGGGCAGTGATCGATCGCGAGCGCATCGAGAGGTTTATAGACTCGCGGCGAAAGGAAATCCTTATCGGGTGCGTGGCCCTTCTCTCGGCGCTCGTGATAATTCTCGTCGCGCTCGTCGCCGCGAATTCCTGCTCGAATAAGGGCGCCCGACGCAGGACGGTAGCCTTTGCCGCGAACGCCATAAAGCCATCCGAGCTTTGGATGCCCTCCGAGCCCCTGCCTGTTCCGGGTATCCAGCGCTATCGCGACCCCCACCCAACCTGGACTGTCGAGGAGGCGAGGAAGTGGTATACTGTACCGGACGAGAAAATACTCGGCGAGCTTCGCGCCGCTTCCACCGCCAAGATCAACGAGCTTTTGGAGTCCATTCCATGAAAAAGACCGTCACTGGATGCTTCGCGGCAATCGCGCTTACCCTTCTTTGCTCTTGCGTCAGTACACCCGCGCCGAAAAGCGACGCCGCTCCCGAGAGCGCACCCGAGGCAACAACCTCCGAGGTCAACGCGGCCTCCCCGGAAAACCCCGCGGAGAATTCCGAGCCAGTCGGCGAAGTCGCTCCAGCGCAGGAAAAACCCGCGGAGACTGAAAATCCTCCCGGAGTTCCCGCGGAGGAGAAATTCCTTCAGTACTATCCCGAACCCGAAACCCTCGTCATAGTGCCGGAGACTCCGGCGAAACCCGTAACGGACAAGGTCGCGCGAACGGAAGAGAAAAAAAACCCGCCAAAACCCGAGAAAAAACCCGAGGCACCGAAGGCCGAAGAAAAAAAGCCCGCGGCGCTCCCCGAGGAAGCAAAGACCGAAGAGAAGGCCACCGCGGAGATTCTTCCCGGCATTTGGGAGAATGAGCCGGTCGCGCCCTCCGTTATGCCCGTAGAATCAAAGCCCGCCGTCGCCCCATCGAGAAAGGCGACGTTAGCCGTTGGGCAAACCCTGGAGGTTTGGTATCCCGCCACGGGGTGGGTCTATCTCGGCGACGCTTCGGCACAAAACGGGCTTGGCTATCAAACCCGGAAGATGGACAAGAACGACACCCTCTTTACCTTCAAAGCCGTCAAAGAGGGAAACTATATCCTCGACTTCTCGCGGTACGACGTGCTCACCGACGGGTTTACCGCCGATTCGATCGCCGTCTCGGTTAACGCGACGGGTACCGGCAAGCAAGACAAGGTCCGCGCCCCCGATTATCGCGGCGCTAATGCCGATGAGACGCAGGGGAAGGAAGAGCCCGTCGCCGTTACTCCCGGAGCGGTCTCGGGCGACGAGCCCTCGTTGCAGGTCGTTCAACCGGTTGGGGTAGGGGAATCCGCGGATCAAGCATCCATTAATCCCGACGAACTCCTGCAAAAGGCGCGAGCGTCCCTTTCAAACGGAGACGCGGCGGCGGCGTTGACGCAGCTCGATTCTTTTTTCGGACTTGCCGTCTCGGCGCTCGACGAAGGCTGGTTCCTGCGCGGTCAAGCCTATGAGGCCAATACCCCGAGCCGCGATATGAAAAAGGCCCTGGAAGCCTACGAGACGCTCACCGCGGCGTATCCCGACAGCGCGCGCTGGAAAGACGCGGACGCGCGTATCCGCTACATCCGACAGTTCTATTTGAGAATTCGATAAGATTCCTGGTTTGATAAAACCATCCGCATGCATTACCGTTAGGCAAGGGGAAAAAGCGCCCAAACGGAGGATGCATGCAGGAATTGCGCAAGTTCGTCGCTCCCGAATTCGTTTTTGGGCGAGACGCCGTGTCGCTTACCGGGCGATACGCGGTTAATTTCGGCGCGCGCAAACCCTTAATAGTCACTGATCCCGGCGTTCTTGCGGCTGGCCACGTGGATACCGTCGTGAGGATGCTTGAGGCGGAAGGCTTGCCCTCCGCGGTTTTTTCCGGCGTGCAGGCAAACCCCCGCGACTCTCAAGTCGCGGATGGGATGCGTTATTACGCCGATAACGGTTGCGACGTCATCATCGCCGTCGGCGGCGGAAGCCCGATGGACTGCGCCAAGGCCATCGGGATCGCGACCACGAACTCCCAAGGCGCGCTGGAGTTCGAGGGCGTCGATAACGTATCGGTTCCCGGACCTCCCCTGATATGCGTTCCGACGACCGCGGGTACCTCGGCGGACGTCTCGCAATTCGCGATAATAAACAGCGCCGCGCAGCGAAGGAAATTCGCGATCATCAGCAAGACGATGGTTCCCGACGTCGCGCTCATCGACCCCGAAATGACCCTTACGATGCCTCCTTACCTTACGGCATGCACGGGCATGGACGCGATGGTTCACGCCATAGAGGCGGTGGTTTCCACGGCGAGTTCGCGCATCACCGATCTGCACGCGCTTGAGGCGATCAGAATCATACGGAAGGCGCTTCCCCTCGCCATCGCGGATCCGGAAAACGCCGATCTCCGCGAAAAAATGATGTTCGCGAGCATGGAAGCGGGGCTCGCGTTCTCGAACGCGAGCCTGGGCGCCGTCCATGCGATGGCGCATAGCATCGGTGGCTATTTCGACCTTCCCCACGGCGAATGCAACGCGATTCTTCTTGAGTATATCGTTGGGTATAACTTTCGCGCCGCGCCCGCGCGCTATCGTCAGGTTGCGCGCCAGTTGGGAATCAAGACCGAATGGCTTTCCGACGACGACCTCGCGCGTGCCTTGGTTGAAGATCTGCGCGCTTTCAGGGAATCCGTCGGGATACGCGCGAGATTCGATAAAAGCGGGGTGACCCCGGAGGAGATTAGAAACCTCGCCAGACACGCCATCGTCGATCCCTGCATGATAACGAATCCCCGTACGCCCACGCAGTCGGAATTGGAGGAACTGTATGCCAGCGTCCTCTGAGATACTGGACACCGAAACCCTCAGAAACAAGATAATCGGGCTTGGCGAGAAGTCGATACGCAAAAGCTACTATCCGGAGCTGCAGCGCCGGATCGACGAGCTTGAGGGATCGAATCGGCGATTGACCACGGAGATACGCGAGCGCAAGGCCTCGGAGGAAGCGCTGCGCGAAACGAACGAGAAATATCGCGCGCTTTTCGACACGATGACGGAAATGGTGACCATTCAGGAGATCGTTAGGGATGGCTCGGGAAAGCCGGTCGACCTTCGCGTACTGGAATGCAACGAGTCGTTCTCGCGGATAAGCGGCATCGATGCCACGGAGGCGATCGGGCAACTTGCGACCGAACTCTATCGAGTAAGCAATATACCGTACCTCGCGGAATTTACGCGCGTCGCCGAAGGCGGCGATCCTTTCTTCTACGAGGAATGGAACCAATCCCTTCGCAGGAATTTCGCGGTCTCGGTCGTGTCGCCGAAGCGCGATATAGTCGCGTCGATAGCGACCGACGTTACCGATCTTTCGCGCGCCATGGATATGCTCTGCGAAAAGAACCGCGAATTGGAGAACTATCTCTATGTCGCCTCGCACGATCTTCGCTCGCCTTTGGTGAATATCCAAGGGTTCAGCGCGCGGCTCTCGCGGCAAATATCCGATATCTCGGCTAGAATCAAGGTTATAACGGGCGGCGAGGGCGACGTGGGTGATGCGGGCGACATGGTCGAGCTTGCCAAACTCTTCGAGGAAAACATACCCCGAAGCCTCGAGTTCATTCTGACGAACGTCCAGAAGATGGATCGACTCATCAACGGGTTGCTTACCGTCTCGCGTACCGGGCGCCTGACCCTCATCGTTAAGTCGGTGGACATGAACGCGCTCGTTAAAAACGTGATAGACGCGTTCGCCTTTCAGATCGAGCAATCCGGCGCGAAGATCGAACTGTCCGACCTGCCGCCCTGTTTTGGGGATGAGAATTTACTGAATCAACTTTTCTTCAACTTGATCGCGAATGCCCTGAAATACCGCGATGCCGCGAGACCCCTTGTCGTGACGATATCCGGATACGCTACCTCGCGGATAGCGAGCTATCGCGTTAAGGACACCGGAATAGGGATAGAGTCCAAGCATCTGCCTCGTTTATGGGACGTTTTTTTTCGGGTTAACTGGGATTCAGAGACGAAGGGCGACGGGATCGGCCTTAGCATCGTAAAGATGATCGCCGAGAAACACCAAGGAAGCGTCTCCGTGGAATCGACGGCGGGCGAGGGTAGCGCCTTTACCGTGGAAATACCGGTCGTTCGGTTCGACGAACG
>DAOPXQ010000167.1:0-5581 GCA_035352395.1 Treponemataceae bacterium
TTATTCCACGCGGGGAACCACGCGGACATCCTTAAGCACTCAATCCTCGCTCGGATCGCCCTACTCCTTCAAAAAAAAGACAAGCCCTACACCTACGTGGACACGCACGCGGGAGCGGGCATTTACGATCTCGATTCCGAATGGGCGGCAAAGACGGGAGAGGCGGGGAGAGGCATCCTCGGCATACTTGACCGACGGGATATCCCGGGGTTTTTCATGCCCTATATAGAGATCTGCCGTTCGCTCTACGCGAACGGCCATCGATATCCCGGCTCGCCGGAGCTAGTGCGCGCGCTGAGCAGGGACAGCGACCGGCTGATCTTGACCGAGCTGCATCCGGCGGAAATTCTGAATCTGCGGGAAAACATGTCCGGCGACGCCCGTGTGCGCGTCGTGCATGGTGACGGCTACTCCGCGATCGTTTCGCTATGCCCACCCGAGCCTCGCCGGGGATTCCTGCTCATGGATCCCAGTTTCGAGACGACGGACGACTACGAACGCGTGGCCGAGGCGCTAATAGCGCTTCATCGCAGATGGCCCGTCGGGATCCTCGCGCTTTGGTACCCGCTCGTGGGGAGAAGGGCGAACGAACTCTCGGCGATGAAATCGGCTTTTACGCAATCCGGCATAGCGGGCATTGTCTCGATGGAATTAACGGTCAGCGAGCCGGATTCAAGCCCCGAATCAGGCGGTTTCGGTCTCTATGGCTCGGGCATGATCATCGTGCAGCCGCCCTGGGGTCTCTCGGAAGAAGCGCAGGCCGCCCTGCCCTGGCTCGCGGAGACGCTATCGCCGGGATGTGGCCAATTCACCCTGCAGTGGCTCGTTCCGGACGCGTAGCTCACTTGACACTCCCGGCGGCGAATCCTATTATCCCCTAAGTACTATCTTCAGGGCGGGGTGCGATTCCCCACCGGCGGTATAGCCCGCGAGCCTTATACGACGCGTCGTCGTCGCATTGGCATGACTCGGTGAAACTCCGAGGCCGACAGTAAAGTCTGGATGAAAGAAGATACTCGAAAACCCCCGCGCCCAAGGCGGGACCGTTTCCTGTATTCGCGTTTATCGACCCCGAAGACATCAATCGTTTTCGGGGTTTTTTTATGCGCGATACGGCATACGACGAATCTATGATGCGCGAGGCGATCTCGATTGCCCGCAATGGCACGGGGAAGGTAAGCCCTAACCCTCTCGTCGGGGCGATCCTTACCCGCGACGGCAGGACCCTTGGGCGCGGATGGCACGACCGGGTCGGGGGGCCGCACGCGGAGGTAAACGCCGTAGCGGACGCGCGCGCGCTCGGCGAACGGGACCTTACGGGGACAGTGCTCTACGTAACGCTCGAGCCCTGTTGCCACGTCGGACGAACGGGTCCATGCGTCAAACTGATAATCGAAAGCGGCATCGCGGAAGTCGTCGCGGGAATGACCGACCCAGACCCTCGGGTGAGCGGCAAGGGATTCGCGGCGCTCGAGGCGGCCGGCATAACCGTGACGCGCGGCGTTCTCGAAGCCGAATGCCGCGAGCTCAACAGGCCATTCATAAAGCGCGCGACGACGGGAAAACCCTACATTCTCCTCAAGATGGCGACCACGCTCGATGGTTCGACAAAAGCCGCTATTCCGACGACCGCCGCCGATGAAGGCTCGCGATGGATCTCCTCGCCCGATTCGCGAAAGGAAGTGCACGCGCTCAGGGCCGAGCTCGCGGCCGTCATGTGCGGGATCGGAACGGCGCTCGCGGACGACCCGGCGCTAGACGTGCGCATGACGGAAGGAAGAAACCCCATTCGAATAATCGTCGACACCTCGTTCCGACTGCCCATAAACTCACGCGTCGTCTCGACCGCGCGGACGCAGCGCACGATCGTCGCGGGAATCACGGCGAAGGCGCCGGACGCGCTCGCGAGAAAACTCGCGCTTGAGCGCGCCGGCGCCGAGACCATCGAAACCTCGCCGAAAGACGGTCGCGTAAACCTTACGGAATTGGCCTCGCGCGTCGGCGCAATGGGCATCGACGGGATCCTGCTAGAGGGCGGAATGACGCTCGCGCGCGGATTCCTCTCGGGAGGGCTCGTCGACCGAGTCGCCTGGTACGTCGCGCCCTCGATCTCGGGATACGGCGCGCTCGCGCGGGCCTCGGTCAGGACGGTAGGGCCCGACGCGGTAATAGAGGGGGACTTACATTGTTCACTGGAATAGTCGAGGAAACGGGGACGGTCGAGCGCGTCGAGAGAAGGCGCGATTCGGCGAGCGTAATCATCCGCGCGCGCGTCGCGCTCGAAGGGACGCGCGTCGGGGACAGCATCGCGGTCAACGGCGTATGCCTGACGGCGACGCGCGTCGACGGGGAATCTTTCGCGGCGGACGTCATGCCGGAGACGCTCGGGCGCAGCGGGGTCGGCGCGTTGCGCGCGGGCGACAGGGTAAACCTCGAGCGCGCGGCCACGCTGAGCACCAGGCTTGGGGGACACCTCGTCCAGGGACACGTGGACGGCATGGCGAAAGTCTCATGCGCGCGCGACGACGGCAACGCGGCGGTAATGACCGTCGAATGCGATCAGAAACTGCTCGCGTATATCGTCGACAAGGGATCGGTCGCGATCGACGGCGTGAGCCTCACCGCGTTCGGCGTCGACGCAAAAAGCTTCAGCGTTTCGCTCGCGCCGCACACGCGGCGTTCCACGACGCTCGGGGAAAGGCGCGCGGGAGACCGCGTGAACATCGAGTGCGACATCATAGCGAAGCATGCGGAGAAACTGCTCAAGGCAGGGAGGGTAGTATGAACGCCATCGAGGACGCGATACGCGATATAGCGCGGGGTAAAATGATCATCGTCGTGGACGACGACAACCGCGAAAACGAGGGCGACCTCGTCGTCGCGGCCGAGCATGCCACGGCCGCGACGATAAATTTCATGGCAAGATACGGCAGGGGCTTGATCTGCGTTCCCATGGAAGGCTCGCGCCTCCGCGAGCTCGGGCTCGACCCCATGGTCGCGCGAAACGACGACGCGCACGGAACGGCGTTTTCCGTGTCGACCGATTGGGCGGGCGCGAGCACCGGGATTTCGGCCGCGGAACGCGCCGAGACGATCCGCGCGCTCGTCTCTCCGGCGACGCGGCCTACCGACCTCAGAAGGCCAGGCCATGTCTTCCCGCTCGCCGCGCGCTCGGGCGGCGTGCTCGAGCGCAGGGGGCATACCGAGGCGGCGGTCGACCTCGCGCGGCTCGCGGGCCTTCCTGCCGCGGGGGTAATCTGCGAGATCATGAACGACGACGGAACGATGGCTCGCCTTCCGGACCTTGAGCGACTCGCGGTCGAATGGGGCCTTTGCGTCGTCAGCGTGGCGGACCTCGTTCGGTATAGGCGCGCGCGCGAGCGGATCGTCGAGCGCGTCGCGGACACGGTACTGCCGACGCGGAAGGGCGTCTTCCGAATGGTCGGCTACCGCGAGACGATCGGCGGGCGCGAGCACGTCGCCCTTATCCTGGGCGATGTCTCGAACGGTCCCGCGCCGCTATGCCGCGTGCACTCGGAATGCCTTACGGGCGACGCCTTCGGCTCGCTCCGCTGCGATTGCGGGGAACAATACGAGGCCGCGATGGGACTGATCGCCGAAGAAGGGCGCGGCGTACTGGTCTACCTCAGGCAGGAAGGGCGCGGCATCGGGCTTATCGAAAAGCTCCGCGCGTACGAACTGCAGGACGCGGGCGCGGATACCGTCGACGCGAACCTCCGGCTCGGCCACCCCGCGGACGCGCGCGACTATGCCGCGGGCGCCGCGATTCTCGCGGATCTCGGCGTCGGCGCCGTTCGCCTTATGACGAATAACCCGGACAAGGTCGCGGGGCTCGAGGAGCGCGGCATCGCGGTCGTTGAGCGGGTCCCGATCGTCGTGGAACCAAACGACGCGAACCGCGCCTATCTTCTGACGAAGGAAAAAAGGATGGGACACCGCCTTAATGCGGAACCGATATATCAAGGGAGAAGATCATGAAAACTTACGAAGGAAAACTTGTCGCCGAATCGGCGAGGGTCGCGATCGTGGCCGCGCGCTTCAACGACTTTATCGTATCGGAGCTCCTCGAGGGAGCGCTCGACGGGCTCAGGCGCCACGGCGCGCGCGACGAGGATATTTCCGTCGCGCGGGTACCAGGCGCGTTTGAGATACCCCTGGCGGCAAAGACCCTGGCCGAACGCGACGACGTGGACGCGGTGATCTGCCTTGGCGCGGTAATCCGAGGGTCAACGCCGCATTTCGACTACGTGTGCGCCGAGGTTTCCAAGGGCGTCGCCCAGGCATCGGCCTCCACGGGGAAGCCGGTGATCTTCGGGGTTCTGACCACCGACTCAATCGATCAGGCGATCGAGCGAGCGGGGACCAAAGCAGGCAATAAGGGCTTCGACGCGGCGACGGGCGCCATCGAGATGGTCAACCTGATGCGGAACCTCCGTAATCCCTAACGTTCATTCATGCTATAATCGCCCTATATGCCCAATGAACCGGGACCGCGGTCCCCGAGAAACCGCACGCTTACTCTATCTACCGACGAAGAACCGCGGTTTAGGGAACGTCTGCTCGTCCCTAGGCCCGGCGAATCGCTGGACGCGCCGACGCTCGAGAACCGAATCGTCAACGCCGATCTTTTCCGGCTGCTGCCCGCGCTTCCCCGGGGCTTCGCCGACCTCGTCATCGCGGACCCGCCCTATAACCTCGACAAGGATTTCCACGGAAACCGCTTTAAGTCGATGTCCTCCGCGGAGTACGAATCCTACGTCGATAGTTGGCTTCCCGCCGTACTTGCATGCGCGAAACCCGGGGCCTCGATCTACGTTTGCTGCGACTGGAAGTCCTCCTCGGCCGTCTATTCGGCGCTTTCCCGCCATGCGACCGTCCGCAATCGGATAACCTGGCAGCGCGAAAAAGGGCGCGGCGCGGAACATAACTGGAAGAACTGCTCCGAGGACATTTGGTACGCCACGCTCTCGAACGACTATTACTTTGACGTCGGCGCCGTCATGCACAGGAAGCGAGTCATCGCCCCCTACCGCGAAAACGGCGTGCCAAAGGATTGGCAGCTGACCGACGAGGGAAAATTCCGCCTTACGCATCCATCCAATTTCTGGGACGACATCACCGTTCCCTATTGGTCCATGAGCGAGAACACCGACCATCCGACGCAGAAACCGGAAAAGCTCCTCGCTAAACTGATCCTCGCGAGCTCCGCGCCCGGAGACCTCGTATTTGACCCATTCGCGGGCTCCGGGTCGACGGCGGTCGCCGCAAAAAAACTCGGTCGCCGCTACTCTTGCGTAGAACAAAACGAAACCTACTGCCTCTGGGCGGAAAAACGCCTTGGGCAAGCCGAAGTCGATCGAACGATTCAGGGTTACGTCGACGGTGTATTTAAAGAAAGAAATAGTTAAGCGAAGGGAGATGTTCTATTATTTACAAATAGTGCATCGTTTTATGTTGTTTTAAAAAACATTCAGGTTTATCCTGCATATACTCAGGAGGAAACCATGAAGTCACGATTGGTTCACAGTATCGGAGTCATATTGGCAATCGCAACGCTGGC
>DAOPXQ010000168.1:0-5581 GCA_035352395.1 Treponemataceae bacterium
ATGCCTAAGAGGATATCGATCAGCGATCTTGTCTTGCGGGACGCGCACCAGTCGCTGCATGCCACGCGCATGACCACCGCGGATATGCTTCCCGCCTGTCCAATGCTCGATAAAATCGGTTATGCGAGCCTAGAGGCCTGGGGAGGGGCGACCTTCGACGCCTGCATACGGTTTCTCAACGAGGATCCCTGGTCCCGCCTGAGGGCCCTAAGGGACGCGCTGCCGAACACGCCGATCATGATGCTTCTGCGGGGCCAAAACCTTCTCGGATACCGCCATTACGCGGACGACATCGTGGATCGCTTCGTGGAACGGGCGGCGGCGAACGGGGTGTCCGTGTTCAGGATCTTCGATGCCCTCAACGACCCCCGAAACCTGGAACGCGCCGCCCAGGCGGCAAAGCGCACCGGAAAGCACGTCCAGATGGCAATCGCCTACGCGACTACCCCGTATCATACTAACGCGCAGTTCGCCGATCTCGCAAAGTCCCTCGCCGATTCGGGCGCGGACTCAATCTGCGTTAAGGATATGGCAGGCCTCTTAAAGCCCTTTGACGCGTATGACCTCGTTAAGGCGATTAAGTCACGCGTTGATCTGCCCGTTCAGGTGCATACCCACGCGACCACGGGAATGTCCGTGGCGACCCTCCTTAAGGCGGCCGAGGCGGGCGCCGACACGCTCGACACGGTTATCTCGTCCATGGCGATGGGAACCTCCCATTCCCCGACGGAGACGATCGTCGAGATCCTTAAAGGGACGGATATGGACACCGGGCTCGATATAAAGGCCCTTCTCGAGATCGCCGCGTACTTTAGGGACGTAAGGAAGCGCTATGCGCGGTATGAGTCCAGTTTTCTCGGGGCCGACACTCGTATACTCGTCTCTCAGGTTCCAGGCGGCATGCTGTCGAACCTAGAGACCCAGCTTAAGGAACAGGGCGCTTCGTCCCGAATGGACGAGGTTCTCGCCGAGATCGCGGAGGTTCAGCGGGATTTTGGCTACATTCCGCTCGTCACCCCCACGAGTCAGATCGTCGGCACCCAGGCCGTTTTCAATGTCCTTTTCGGGAAGTACGAAAAATTGACGCAGGAGAGCAAGGATCTCCTTACGGGAAAGTATGGAAAGACGCCCGCCCCATGCGAGCCTAAACTCGTCGCCAAAGCACTGGCGGAAAGCGGGATGGAAGCGTCGGTGGATCGGAGGCCCGCGGATCTCCTTCCGATGGAATTCGACCGTCTGGACGCCGAGGCTCGCGCGAATGGATCCGACGGCAGCGTCGAGGATACCCTGACATACGCCATGTTCCCGAAGGTCGCCCCGACATTCTTCAAGGAACGGCCCAAGGGACCGATTCGGGAAGAGGGCGGACAACCTACGCCCGTCGCGGCTTCCGGCACGATGACGCCCTCCGCGATTCCCGGCCCCGCGCCTGCTGCGACCTCGGCGAATGGAGCCCAGGGTCCGTGGACCGTCACGGTCAATGGAAAAGCCTATGCGGTACGGTCCGAACCCAAGGGAGACGCACTTGATGTAACCGTTAATGGAACCGCATACACGGTGTCGTTTAGCGATACGTCGGCGACTCGGACGACGACCGGGAAGCCTTCGGTTCCCTGCCCCGTGTCGGGCACCGTGCGGCGATTGCTCGTCGCGGAGGGCTTATCCGTCGCCGTCGGGGATTCCATCATGGTCGTTGAGTCGATGAAAATGGAATTGAACGTCAAGTCGACCGCGGCCGGGACGATTCGGTTCCTTGTCGGTCCCGGCATGAGCGTGCTGGCGGGGCAGCCTCTCGCCGAAATCGGATAGTTACCGCGCGTCCGTTCTTGCAAGCGATCGCCCATCTTGGCTATACTGCCCGGGATGAGATTTCTATTTCACCCTGGCAATTTTTGGCACCTTACCGCGACGGCCGTCCTATTGGCGTTACTATCGTGCCTCTCAGGCTGCGCACGGACCCGAGTAATACCCTACGCCGAGTACCTCGAACGCGAGGCCGACTCAATCGTCGCTTCGATGACGCTGGACCAGAAGGCCTCTCAGGTAATGATGACCGGGATTTCCGGAAACGCGTCGTTCGCGCCCTGGCTTCGCTAGTACTTTCGCGATACCGTTCCCGGCGCTATTCTCCTTTTTAAGTACAATATCGCCGAATCGCCCGAGGCCGTTCACGACTATATCGACTCGTGCGCCGCGGCCTTTAGCCGCATGGACTCCGCAATGCCCCCAATATTCGCGATCGATCATGAGGGCGGCGATGTCTATCGAATGGGATCCGCCGCGACTAGGCTACCGTCCGCTAAGATCGTCGCCACGCACCTCAAGCCGGAAGCAGCGCAGCGACTATACGATTACTCGGCCACGCAACTCGCGCTGTTGGGAATCGGAATGAACTTGGCGCCGCTTGCCGAGACTCGCAACGCCGAGAACGGGGAATTCCTCGGTACTCGCGCGTGGTCTGATTCGCCCGATACCGTGGTTGCCTACGCCTCCGCGGCGATTCGGGGGATACGCGCGGGCGGAATGGTCTCAGTCGTCAAGCATTTCCCGGGGACGGGATCGGGAGACCCCCATTCCGGAGACTCGGTCATTCACGCGTCAAAAAAGGAATTCCGCGACGGGTATATCGATAACTTCAGGAAGATCCTTTTAGAGAACCCTGAGGCAGTGCTCGTGTCCCATTGCGTCGTTCCCTCGATCGACCCGGATACCCCGTTTTGCGTGTCGGAGAAAGGCGTGCGGGACATACTCAGAAAACAGCTGAAGTACCAAGGAGTGGTTATAACTGACGACATCGCGATGAAGGCGCTTTCGAAGCGGGGGTATGCCTCCGGCGACGCGGCCGTCCTCGCGATTAAGGCAGGATGCGACATGGTGATGACCTCCGATCGCGATATCAAGGCGATCCGGCGCAAAATCGCGACCGCCGCTCGCGACGATCCCGCGTTCGCGCGGCTGTTGGACGAATCGGTGCGGCGTATCGCGCTCATGAAACTTCGGTCCGGCGCCGCAAAGACCGCGCTTCGGCGGTACGCCGACTCGCGCGGCAGTGCGCTCAATGGCGCTCGTAGTGGCGGGATCGGGCGATTTCGCGCCGATGATTATAGATTCGCGATCGTTGAATGCGAGAAGATTTTGGGGGAGATGCATGGAAAATAACGGCGCGGCGATTTCGCCGAGGATACTGTATTTGGACTCACGAGTAGCCGTCGTGTATAAAAACATCGGCGAGGTTTGCGAAAACGGCGCCGTCGACCGCAATCTCTCTCTCGTGGAGAATCTCCGGGGCGAGCTTGAGCGTCTTGCGGGAAAGAAGCTCCCAGAATTGGAAGCCGTCCATCGGATCGACCAGCCGGTTTCAGGATGCGTCGTCCTCGCGCTCGACAAAGCCGCGCTCGCCGCTCTTTCGCGGCAATTCGCCGACGGCACGGTTCGCAAGAAGTATCTCGCGATCGTCGAGCGGAAAAATCCCGGTGAGATCCCTCAAGGCGGCCGACTCGAGCACCTGATCCTCTTCGACACGAAGCATCACAAGGCGACCGCCGCCGCCATCGGCGAGGTTGATCGTCCTGGGCCAGACTGGAAAAAGGCTTCGCTCGAGTGGAAGCTCGAGGGAATGGGGGATAAATACGCCTTCGTCTCCGTCGTGCCGGAAACCGGGCGCACGCATCAGATCCGCGCGCAGTTCGCGGCCGCCGGCATGCCGATTAAGGGAGACCTAAAATACGGCGCGAGGAGAAGCGATCCCCTCGGCGGCATCAGGCTCCATTCCTGGACGATCCAGTTCCGCCATCCGGAAACCGGGGACGTCATTACCGTGAAGGCGCCCGTCATCAATCCCGATAATCTGTGGAAAGCCTTCGGTCTGGCGGTGTCATGAGCAAAAAGGGCCACGACGCGAATTCCGGGGCCGTCGCCTTCGAATCGTTCTACGGGGCATTATTCGGGGACCGCTGGCCCGCACTGCGCGCGGCATTGCTGTCGCCGGTGTCGCATCTCGCGTGGGCCGAAGGGCTATTAAAGGCGTATTATCTCGACGCGGGCAGCGTACAGGCGGCCCTTTCGCTTCCGTTGACGGAGAACGGCCGCGCGTTGGATATGTGCGCGGCTCCGGGCGGCAAGAGCCTTATCATCGCGTCGCGGCTTTCGCCCGAGTCCACGCTCGTCTCGAACGAATACTCGCGCGACCGAAAAAACAGGCTGATCTCCGTTCTCGATCAGCACCTTCCGCCGGAGACCCGTTCGAAGGTAACCGTTACCGGCAGGGATGCCTCGCGATGGTCTCGTTACGAGCAGTCGGCCTTTGACGCCATTCTCCTGGACGCGCCATGCTCATCCGAGCGTCACGTGCTGTCCGCGCCGCAGTATCTGGCGGAATGGAGCGGGGCGAGGATTCGCAATCTCGCGCAGCGCCAATGGTCCCTGCTTTCCGGGGCATGGTTGGTTCTTAAGCCCGGCGGGTACCTTTTATACTCCACGTGCGCGCTCGCGCCGGCCGAAAACGACGGCGTGGTCGAGAGACTCGCTAAGAAATACGATGACGTTGAAATCGTTTCAGCATCGGATGGAAACGATGGCGCCGCGATCGTTCCATCGTTCGCGAAGGCCGAACCGACGCGATTCGGCAAGCACGTGCTTCCCGATACGTCCGACGGCTCGGGCCCCCTTTACTACGCTCTCGCGCGAAAGAAAGAAGCCTAGGTCGCCGAGTTAGCGGATGCCTGATGCTCGTAGGCGAGGGGATTGTCCTCCGTATACGGGGCGTGGTAGAGGAACTCGTACAGGTTCATGATATCTTGCGGGCGCAGGTCGAGGAACGTGGTCCCATAGGAAACGCTGTCCTTTTCCACGTATCGCCGTATGACGCGCGCCGTGCATTTCACCGTCTTTCCCTCGAACGATATTTCCGTCGCGAACACGGACCCTTCCTTGACCGGAATCCGTATGTCCCCCTCGGGCAGCGAGACGAGCATGCCTCCCGGGCTCATGTCCATGATCGCCGGTTTGTGCTTAACGGGTTCCGAGCGGATTTCTTCCTTAGCGAAGTACCCCGAGGTCTTGAGCTGGTAGGCCAGTATGCGCGAAAAGTCCCACAGACGGTCGACCATGGATATATCGAATGACTCGTCATTGTGCTGCGCGACGTAGATGTAGCCGACCACGTATTGGTAATACACGATGGGACACCAAATCTCGGAAGAGATTCCGACGCTCTTTTTCTTATTCAGCAGTTTCTCGTATTTTGAACCCTCCACGAAGTAGTTTGGGTCCTCGAACTGCTCCTCGATGCTCGCCGTGACGATCCTGCCTTCGGGATATGGATCGTTTTTCGGCAGCTCGGAGCTCGTCGACGGGATGAAAAGAACCTTACCCGTTTCTGTTATGAGGGTTTCCTCGTACATTTCGGGCTTTTTGGTCCTGAACATGATGATCGTGTTGCAGCTGCATATCTTGGAAAGGTTGCCCCTAAAGGCGCCGATGATCTCGGCAAGCTGCAATCCATCGTAATCCTCGGACTGAAGCAATTCCTCCACGCTGACGTATTCTGGGCATATTGGGTAACCGAGCCGTATTTCCTCGT
>DAOPXQ010000169.1:0-5464 GCA_035352395.1 Treponemataceae bacterium
TTGCTGAAGTAGCGCCAGTCCCAGACGCGGATCTGGGCATTCGCGTCGCCGGTCGCCTTGGACATGCGGTCGAGGGTATCGTAAATCTCGGTGTTGAAACCGCCATCGATGAATTGCCCATAGTCGAAGAAGAAGCCCTTTCGCGCCTCGAAGTACGCGGTCTGATCGTCGCGAGTCCCCTTGAGCAGGTCCTGCTTCCAGGTTTGCAGGTCGTTATACGACGACCGAAGCCACAGCACCGCGTCATGGTACGAAAGATACCCGTCGACGTTCTTGATCGAAAGGGCCTCGATCGATACGAGATTGTCGATAAGTTTTTCCTCGAGCTCGTCGGCGTAGCGCACGCGATACAGCGATAAATGATTGAAGCTCGACTTTGCGTCGTCCTCGTCGTCTAGGTAGTTTTTCTTGATCCAATTGATAAGGAGGCGGCCCTTTTCGTCCAGAGGAATCGTGAGGTCCCTCCGCTCGCCCGAACTTTCCTTTCCCGGGACGAGCGCCTTGACGAGCACGAGGTATCTCCCCCTGCGCTCAATCTTTTCGGGCTGTAGCATGTCCAGAATAGGCTCAAAGACTAGCTGCGCGACGTATCCGTCTTCGTACTTCGACAAAAGCTCGATCCTACGGCGCGTTCCGTCCTCGTCGATGACGACGTTCGGGAACCCCCCTCCCCTCGCGTTGCTTAAAAGGAGCTTGATAGCCGGGGTAATTCCCGCCGTCGTCATGCTCTCCCGGTGCGTTCGCGCGTTCTCTCTCGGGATGAGAGCGGCGGGGTCCACGACGTCCTTGCGGAGCACATGCTCCTTGGCGTACGCGACGGCCTCGAGAGACTCGGCGCCGGTATTAACCTCGGCGGAGTTGACGGTGAGGTACGCGTTGCCGAAAAACCTCAGCGCTTTCGCGAAATAGTCGTCGTTGTCGCGGAAGATATTCGAGGTGATCGATCCCGCGAAACCGTTAAGCCTTTGATCGATAAACCCGGACATTTCGGCGCCCGTCTCCGGAACGAATGAAAGCGGTATGTTCCGCGAGGCGACCGCGCCCGTAAAATCGTTTATATATTGAAGGATCTCGTCATGAACACCCCGATATTCCGAGGGGAATACGTTCTTGACGTAACTGCGGTTTACGCCGGCCTGTCCCGACGAAAGGTACTCGATATCAAATGTGATGCTGGACGCGCCCGCTTCCTTGAGGCGCAGTAGCGCGTCGGCGTAAATATCGCGGGACCAGGGCCAGTCTCCGATCTGCTCGATCGCGGAGTTATCGATATCCACGAGCAGGATGTCCGGGCGTTCCTGCACGGCGGGCTTGATGGAAAGCAGGATATCATAGAGCTGATACTCGAATTTCTTGCCCGTTTCCGTCAGGGATGCGCCCAAAATCAACGCGACGGAAACGAGCGCAACCAGATATTCCAGTTTTCTCTTCATAAAATCGCCGTTTTTTTTCTTTTCTCGCATTGGGACGCTCCTATTCAAAGACAATATACGGTGAGACGTAAAATGTCAAAAAAAAGTGTTTTTTACCACTAAATAAGATATAGTTTATCGTAGAAAGGAGAACCATCGATGCGGCATCACAAAAAGATATTTCTCTCCATCACATTAGCCGTTTTCCTCGTCTCGTTGCCTGGGGCGGAGGTGCTTAAATGGCGCGCCTTCGCCGGTCAAAAATACGATGAAAGGGTAACCGTCCGGGAATCCGTCACCGATCTTGACTCCGTGACCGAAAAACCCGCGCAGACGAAAGACGTCTCGCTGCTTCAGGAAGTCGCCGCGAAAAACCGCGCCACGATCCCTTACCTGCATGGCATCCCGTCGTTTCCCCGCGCCGCTATTACCCCGGGCGATACTTGGAAAAATCCCGCGTCGATATCCTTAAACCTATCGGCGTTCGGCATCGCTCAGCCCGTCACCGTCGACTTTGAGGTGGAATACACCCTCGTGGAGATAAAGGAAATCGATTCCCGTTCCTATTATCGCATCCGCGCGAAATGGTACCCCCTATGGATACCCGACGCGAAATCCGCGAAGGTTTCCGGTATCGAGAGAATCGCGGGAAGTTCGAGCATGGACCTCCTGTGGGACAACAAGGCCGGCAGTCCCAAGCAATCAACGATAATCGAGGAAACTCAATACCGCTTCAGCGAAAAAAGCTCGCTTCTTTACACCCGAAATACCAAAGAGGACTTTACGACCGTAACCGACATCGTCCGCGACAGGATGATAAAGGACCTTAACCGGCAGATAGCGAGCCAGAAGGTATCCAACGTCGAGGTCAAGCAAACCGAGGAAGGCGTCGTCCTTTCCATCGATAATATTCAGTTCGAGGCTGAATCCTCCGCGCTTTCTGACGCCGAAAAGGCGAAACTCACCGGAATCGGCAAGCTCCTAACGGCGGTCGCCACCCGCAAGCTTAGCGTCGTCGGCCACGCGGCGAAAACCGCGGGTTCAGACGAGAAGGACCTGCTCCGCCTCTCAGGCGAGCGCGCGCAGGCCGTCGCGGACTTCCTCGTGCAGAGCGGCTTCCGCGGGGCGGACACGATCGTCGCGAGCGGTATGGGCGGAACCAAGCCCCTTGCCGGCAACGACACCCCGGAAGGCAGAGGCAAAAACCGACGCGTCGAGATCGTCATCATGGATGAGGAGGCGGAATAATGAAAAAGGCGATACTGACGCTAATACTCACGGCCATTCTAATCCCCGCGTTCTCGCAGGACGCCGACGCGATGACCGAGCTTCTCTCGAAAAAAAGCGCGACGCTCATCGACCTGTCGTATCTCGTCGCGAGCGAGCTTGGCATGGAAGTGACGCCGTTCGAGGCGTATACCTATTGCGACCGCTTCGGCAGCTTTGGCTTCACGGAACCGGCGGGAACCCCGCTCACCGCCAAGGCCGTCTCCAATTTTCTCATGATGAACTATGGGCTTTCGGGGGGCATCCTCTGGTCAACCTTTAGAAGCCCTCGATACGCTTGGAAAGAGCTTAAGAACGCCGGTTTTTGGAACAAGGGCATGGACGGCGACACGGTTCTCTCCGGCAGGGATATCGTCGTCGCGATGAGCAAGTTCTTTTCAATGTATCCCAAAGCCAGACTGATTAACCCGCCCTCCTCCGAGGCTTCGGACCGATACCGTAAAGCGCTTCTTTCGGCGAAGGAGAACGACCAATGAAAATAAAGACTCTACTTGCGGCCGTCGCCGTCTCCGCGCTCTGCGCGAGCCTCGCGACCGCCTTCGACTTCGGGTTTGAGCTCTCCAACAAGGCGGGATTCGAGAATACGTCCGCGCCCGACTGGTACACCGACCACAAGGAAACCCTTTGGATCACCGTGCCGTTCGACGCGAAAAACGAGAACTCTCTCGCGATCGAGGGAAGCGTCTACGCCTCAAAGCCCGCGCAGGGCACGAAGTATCGGTTTTACGCGGACCTTGATCTCTTCCGAATTTCGCTCGTTCCCGTCTCCCTTCCCGATTTCAAGCTTTCGCTCGACATGGGACGGATCGCCACCGCGGATATTACGGGATTCGTCCTTAGCCAGAAGATCGACGGAATCGAGTTTCACGGAACCTTCGCTTTCGGCAACATCGACCTGATGGCGGGCTATACCGGCTTGCTGAACGCTCGCGAGGGCGTCACGCTGATGACGGCCGACGATACCGATGATTACGCGACCGAGTCGATTTACGCGTTTGGCGCGAAACGCGCGGTCGGCAAGCTTACCCTTCAGTTTCCGCAACTCGTCGGAACGAGCGACCTCGTCATCGAGGGAGTCGGCCAATACGACATGCGCCGGTTCGTAAACCCGGCCTACTCGCAGGTGGTGGACACGCTGTACGGCACGGTCTCGCTTAACGGCCCCATCGTCGACTCGATCTTTTACCAGTTATCCGGAACATGGCAGTCGGGCGTCCTTAATCAGGCATCCGTATCGTACTCGGAAAACGCCATACTCGCCTCGCTCAGGGTGGACGCGTTTCCGATGGAGGGAAACCACCTGTTCGCGCAGTTTATCTATACACCGCCGCAGAGCGATTTGTTCTCGGACTTTCTGCCCGTTTCGTTCTATAAGGCCGGTACGCTCTATGAACAAGGCTACGGTAACCTGATGAAAGCCTCCGCCGGATGGTTCTTTACCCCCGCGTCGTTCCTGAACCTCGATCTGGGCGGTAACGTGTTCTTTAACTCGAAGGAAACCTCCGTCGGCTCGGGCCTCTATAACGGCACGGAGATTACCGGCGGCGCGACGCTTCGTCTGACGAGCGATCTTCGGTTCAGGATCGATTCGGCTTTTCTGTTTTCGCTCTCGCAGGCGATGCAATATCAGGCGGCCGTCAAGGCCATACTTGAGCTATAATTTTAGGAGGACACCGATATGACGCGCATAAGGACATTTTTTCTGGCCACCGCGCTGTGCTGCCTTACGATACCAACTTTCGCGCTTAACGGGGAGGTCGTCGCGACCACGGGCAAGGTGGAATTCCAGAATAAGCAAGGCGTCTGGAAAGCGCTTAAGCAGGGCGACACCGTTCTCGCGGGAACGATGATCTCCACGGGCTTTAAATCCGAGGCGACGGTCAAACTCGGCGAGTCCGTGCTAACGATAAGGCCGCTTACGCGCATGACGCTTACCCAACTCGTGGAAAAGGAAAACACCGTCGATACGGAACTGTACCTCGAGGTTGGCAACGTCAAGGCGGAAGTCAATTCCCTCAATACCAAGAAGAACAGCTTTAAGGTTCGAAGCCCGGTCGCGACCGCGTCCGTGCGCGGCACCGTGTTCGAGATGGGCGAGGCGCTCGTGATCCTGCGCGGCTCGGTCGAGTTCAGCACTCCCGTCGGCCAGAAAAGGACGGGTACCGCGGGACAACAGCTGAACATCGTCGGGAACCTCGTCGCGCCGCCTTCGGCCGCCGTGCAGGAGCGAATGGGAACGATCGCGCTTAACTCGACGCCCTCAACCGAGATCAGGTCGCCGATCATCGCGACGCCGACCTTCAGCCCTTCGGGATTGTAGGGCCGCGGCACGGGCATGGACCAGAGGGTGATCTCCGGGAGCCCCTTGCCGTCGGGATAACCCGCCTCGGCTAGGTACTTCTTGGCGAGGGCGACGTCATAGGCGTACCCGGGGACCTCCTTGTTGTAGCCCCACATCGTCGGCGGGACCGCCTTCTTGCAGCCGGTCGCGTGGCACGTGTGGCTCATCGGAGGTCCTTCCACTTCCTGGCGTTGCCGTCCGCGAGGATGCGCCGCGTCTGGATGCGCAGGTCGGGGACGCGTCGCGCAGCCGATCCCACCCACCGAACCTGCACGCGCTCGCGCGGCATCTCCTCGGCCTCCACCATCACCACGTCGACGTCGGCGCCGCCCGCCATGACGGTGCCCACCCGGCGCGCATCGTTGGCCCGCTCGCATTCGAGGAAGATGGGTTCACCCTTCTTCGGAGTAGCCTTGTAGAAGCG
>DAOPXQ010000170.1:0-5409 GCA_035352395.1 Treponemataceae bacterium
TGGCCGCAGTACGAGTCGACCCTGTTTTTTTCCGTCGCCATGGTCTACGACATCGGCTTCCTGTCGATCGACAAGGGCTTGCTTCTTTCGGAGAACCTGACCGAGGACCAAAAGTACGAGATCCGGAACCACGTAAAGCAGGGCCTTGCCCAGCTATCGTTCGTCCCGGAGCGCTATATGTCCGTGTTCGCGGACGGCGTGCTGATGCATCACGAGAACATGGACGGCTCGGGTTACCCGGAGGGCCTTACGGGCTCGAGGATTCCCTACGTCGCGCGAATGATACGGGTCGCGGAATCGTTCAACGCGCTTATCTCGAAGCGCAACTATCGCGAGATCGTCGACAAGGAATCGGCGGTGGGCGAGCTAAAAAAAAGCCCCGGGCTGTATGACCCGGAGCTCGTCGATATCCTCGAACGTCTTATTTAACCCGTCGCGCCGATCGCGCTGACCGCGCTGACCGCGCTGCCCGCGCCGACGCGCCGCGGGATTTACTCGATTACGAAAGTTCTGCCCTCGTGCATGAAGATGCTGTGCGCGAGGTAGCGCCTGACGGCCTCGACGAGCACGCGCCTCTCAACGTCCTTTCCCATGCGGATGAATTCGTCCACGGATCTCGTGTCCGCCACTCTGATGACGTCCTGGAAAATGATCGGTCCCTGGTCCAGGTCCGCGGTGGCGAAGTGCCCCGTGGCGCCGATGATCTTCACGCCCTTCTGCCATGCCTGATGGTAGGGTTTCGCGCCCTTGAACGCGGGCAAAAACCCGTGATGGATGTTGATGATCTTGTTGTCCCATTTCTTGCAGAAATTCTCGCTCATCACCTGCATGTAGCGCGCGAGGACGATGAGCTCGACGCCGTACTTCTCGCAGATTTCCTCGAGGTCGCGCTCGTAGGCTTCCTTGCCCTTTCCCGTGTCCACCTGGAAGAACGGGATGTGGAACGCCGTCGCGATGTGCGCGAGGTCGGGATGGTTGGAGATGATCACCGGGATTTCGCAGTCAAGCTCGCCGTCCGCGTGCTTGAGGAGGATCTCGTAGAGGCAATGGCTCGTCTTGGAGACGAGGACCGCGACCTTCTTCTTTCTTGAGTTGTTGAAAAACTGCCAGTCCATCGAGAACTTCGTGCCGACCGCGGAAAACGACTCGGTAAAGCGCTCCTCCGTAAAGGATTTTCCCCCCGTGAACGTGACGCGGCAGAAAAACTTGCCGATGCCGACGGCGGTGTACTGCGCGAGATTAAGGATGTTGCCACCCGTTTCGGCTATGCAGCCGGTTACGGCGGCGATGATGCCCGGCTGGTCGGGGCTGGAAACGGTAAGCGTATACGTCTGTTGTGTCATGCCCGCAAGAGTAGCGCGAAAAAGGGTGTTTCTGCAATAATCCGCGTCAGCTACTTTGTCTCGCGTACGTCGTCTTGATCGCTTCCTCGAGAAAATCCATGCAGAGGATGCTGTCGATCCCGACGTTCCCGTCGCCTTTCGAGAGCTTGATCGAGAAGGTCCTGCACAGGTTTCCCGAGGCGAGAGAAAGGTACACGTCGGTCAGGTAACGGCTAATGCCAAGGGCCTCGAAGCAGGTAAAGTAGGTCTTGAACGCGTGGTTTGATCCCTTGAGCGCGGGGGTGAAGATGCTGTGCCGGTTATTGTCCTGCTTGAAGGGCGAGGTAATGGTGTCCGAAATCTGCGTGCCGCGCGCGTTAAGCAGATAGATGCACTCGATCTCGCTGTTCATCGCCATGAACTCCATGAAGACCGCGTCGAGATTATCGCCCGACGCCGAGGGCAACTGCCTGATAAGCCAGTCGGCGAGCACGTTGATGTCGCCGGTAAGGCGGCGCTTGTCGCGCAGGGCCGCCACTACGGATTTGTGAAGCTCGTTCTGCAGCCCCGCGACCCGGTCGAGGGTTTGGTGTTCCAGGGCGGGGAGGTCGGGCGATGGCTCGCCGATGGCGAATCCCTGGAATAGGTCGATTCCGATTAGGTGGCAAACCCGGATCTCTTCCAGGGTCTCGACCCCCTCCGCGAGGCAGAGCGAGCCGGTCATCTGCGCGAGCGAATGAATGGATTTTACAATTGATTGTCGGTATGGGTCGTCCGCGATCCCGGTCACGAGGTTCCGGTCGATCTTGATGATGTCTGGGTGGATCTGGATGAGTCGGTCGAGATTCGAGTGCTCGCTGCCAAAGTCGTCGATGACGATGAGAAAGCCCGAATCGCGGTAGTGCCGCACGAACTCTACGAGGTCGTCAGCCGAATGCGCCCGGGATTCGATGAGCTCGAGGCCGATGTGCCTGGGGTCAAAGCCCATCTGGCGCGATACGGTCCCGATTTGCGGCTTTTCCGCGCTTCCCGCGCTGATGACGGAGGTGTTGATGTTCATGAAGATCATCGCGGACGAATTGGCGTGGAACTCGCTAAAGTGCTCGAGCGCCTTTTTGCGGCACAGGCGGTCGAATTCCAGGGCCATGGTCTTGCGGTCGGCTTGGCAAAAAAGTTCCTTGGGGGCGATCAGGTCGTCTGAGTCCGGCTTTAGGCCGCGCACGAGGGCCTCGAAGGCGAAGATGGTTCCCGTCTTGAGGCTTACGATCGGCTGAAAGAACGTTGAGACGCGCTCGTTTTCCAGGATGTCGTCAAGCGTAAAGTCGCTCGGATAACTGCTCATGGAAAAGGAGAATATCAGATTTTTACATAGAAGTGTACCCAATTTGATAAAAACGCGAAAACCGGCTATACTAAACACCCATGACGAAAAGTGCCGATGGCGACTCCTCGGAACCCTTTGCCTACGCCGAGGTCCTCCTCGAGTTAACGCCGAATATCGTCGTATTCCTTTCCCCCGAAAATCACATCTGCAGGATGAGCCGTTCGATGCGCGAGTATCTAAACGTGTCGTCCCCGGAGGAGATCGAGGGGAAATGCATCCAAGACCTTATCGAAAACCCGATCCTGCTGCTGCTCATCAAGAAGTGGCTGGAGAAAATAGACATGGGTCAGACCGTCGACGAGAGTTTTCCCCTCGACATAGAGCACGACGATCAGTACCGCTGGTTCCACGTTAAGGCGAAACGAGTCGAGCTGGAGGGAAAGAACGCCGGCAAGGTGTTTTTCATCTCCGAGGAAACTGAGCTTTACTCGCAGAAAAAGATCCTCGATACCATAATGAGCTCCTTCCCCGGCGACATGCTGGTTTTCGACCGGACGCTCCGTATCCTGATCGTCAGCGACTCCATCGCGCGGATGAACGGTTTTATGTCTTGGCGCGACGTCGTTGGACGGTCATTGACGGAGCTCGTTAAGGTGGATCTCCGCCGCATCGAGCAGATGCTGAACCAGGTTATCCTGAAGGACGATCCGGTGCATCAGCTGGTAAAGGTCGCGCGCGGCTCCAACGACCCTCGGTGGCTGTACGTCGACCTGAGAACGATCAAGTCCACGGCGGGAACCTTCGGCTATATCATGACTCAATGGGACATGACCGGCGAGATTAAGCCGAAGACGATCCTCGAGGCGCTGATGGACTCGTCCTCGGACTGCATCGGGATCATCAATCCCGACGGAATCGTCGAGTACGCGTCGAAGTCGCTCGCCGAAAACATGGGGATCCGCAACTGGCGGTCGACCATCGGCAAGCCATGGTCCTATCTTTTCAAGAATCTGTCATCCTCCAATTCGGGCTTTGCCGGGCTTTTTTCCGGCGACTGGACCCAGCAACGGAAGGGAACGCTGAGCATCGATAACCCGGAGGGAAAGGCCTACCTCGACTACCGCATCGACCCGTTGGAGTATCAGGGCGAGAACTTCGGTTTCCTCTGCGTTGCCGTGAACACCACGGAGGTGATAGAGGCGAAGGATCGCGCGGAGTCGGCCGTGCGCGCGAAGGCCTCGTTCCTGGCGAACATGAGCCACGAGCTTCGCACCCCGATGAACGCCGTGCTCGGCATGAACGAGCTCCTGTCGCGGACCGCGCTCACCCCGCTCCAGAAAAACTACATGGCCCACATTCGGTCCTCCGCCATCCTGCTCCTTTCCATCATTAACGACATCCTCGATTTCTCGCGGCTCGAGGACCGGAAGGTAGAGCTGCAGAACGCGCCGTACGGCTTTAACTCCATGCTTCACGACGTGGTCAACATGGTCGGCGTCAAGATCGTCGAGAAGGAACTGACCTTCACCGTCGATCTTGACCCGCAGATTCCGGCGATCGTCGTGGGCGACGAGATCCGCGTCAAGCAGATACTCATCAACCTCCTTAACAACGCGGTGAAATTTACCGACCAGGGAGAGATCAACCTGTCAGTTTCGGCGACCCGCTCGCCGTCCGGCAAGGGCGTTACCCTGTGCTTCCGCGTGCGCGATACCGGAATCGGGATCCCGAAGGACCGGCAGACCGAGCTTTTCGAGCGATTCTCCCGGATCGAGAGCCAACGGAACGCGAACGTCGAGGGCTCGGGATTGGGCCTCTCGATATGCCGCGGGCTCGTGTCGCTCATGGGCGGCTCGCTGTGGCTCGAGAGCGAGGAAGGCGTCGGCTCCACGTTTATCGCCGAAATAACGCAGAAGGTCGGCGACGATTCGGGGTGCATCGCGCCGCTCGAGAGGGGAAAGCCAATCTCCCTGCTCGCGTTCGACACAAGCCCGTACGTCATCGCGTCCCTCAGGCAGATGGTCGCGAGCTGCGGCGTCGAGGCGAGGTTCTGCTCCGACCCCGCGACCTTCGCCGCGCTCGTCTCCGCGCCAGACGCCCCGTGGACGCACGTCGTATTCGAGTATAAGTCGGGATACGAATCGGCCGTTCGGGCGCTTCCGCGTCTCCCCGGCGCTCGGTGGCTCTCGATGCTCTCGCTTTCCGATTTTATAGCCGACGGGAAGAACAAGTCGGTCGACTTCGTCTTCAAGCCGATCGTCCTTCCCGTTCTCGCGAAATTCCTGCAGGACGAGCACGTGGACTTCAGTCTGGGCCTGCCGCTGATGAATACCCTGGGGATCGCGCCCCTCTATTTTCGCGCTACCGGCGTCGAGGTTCTCGTCGTCGACGACAGCGCGGTTAACCGAAAGGTCGCGCAGGGTTTCCTGCAGACGCTCGATGTACGCGTCGACGAGGCCGAGGACGGCTCGGAGGCCCTGCGGCTCGCGGGACAGAGGCGAAATGACCTCGTGCTGATGGATCACCTGATGCCGGGCATGGACGGGCTCGAGACCTCCGCGCGGATGCGCGAGATTCCCGGGTACGACCGCGTCCCGATCATCGCGCTGACCGGCAACATAGGAAGCTCGTTCGCCGAGATGTACCGAAAAGCCGGCATGGACGACTATCTTTTTAAGCCGATTGAATTCGACGCCTTCGTCGCCTGCCTGCGAAAATGGCTCCCCGAGGGCAAGGTGCGCGACGTCGTGCGGACGTACGAGG
>DAOPXQ010000171.1:0-5386 GCA_035352395.1 Treponemataceae bacterium
CGTGGGAATCAACAAGCCACCGTTCGCGTGATAGTTTACCTTATACGTGACAGTGGGCACGGTCCAAACCGCGTAGAGATACACGTCACCCTTTCCCATAGCAAAGGTACCGGTACCCGCGGCATAGGTCGTTCCGTTTCCGCTTGCCTCTGTATTCCACCCGCCGAAGATATATCCGGTTCTTTCTAGATTTCCCGAATTGGCGAGGACGGTTACCGTCGATCCCTCCTCATAGGCGGTCCCGTCGGTTGGCGCGGCGCCTCCGGTCATGCCATACGCGTAATATCTGACCGAATGAGTCGGGAGAGTCGGAGCCTTGGGGGTAGCATTCACCGACTTTCCGGCCGAGACGTTGCCGCTCGCGTCGATTGTCTTTACAAGGAACGTATATTCAGTTCCGTTAGTCAATCCGCTTATCGTTTTGCTTGAGACCCCCTTAGGGGCCTCCGACGCCGCGAAGCCGGTACCCGTTATGGACACTTTCGCAAAGTCCGCGTCAGCCGGTTCGGCCCAAGCAAGGGTAACTTGCCCGTTAGCCGCGGTTGCCTCTAGGTTAGAAACCTCCGACGGAGGAGTCGTGTCCCTGGCGGCAGGACTGACGACAGGCTGCGCGCAGCTTACCAGCGCGACACAAAGAGACGCTATCGCGGCAATCCCGCGAATAATTCCGTGTTTTATTCATTTCACTCCGATTGACACAATCAAGCTAAAGTTGATCTAGGCGTCAAGATTCCGGACTATAAAAAAAGCCCCCCCATTACGGAGGGGCCCAATAGGCGTTTATTACATCTTGACGATAGTCCACTCGTCAAAATCGTCTTTGGAAAGCCGGAAATCCTGCGCCGTGATCGCCAAGTCTCCGGTAGTATACACCCAACCGCGTTTCGCGTCGGGCATTTTCTTGAGATACTTGGCGGTGATGCTGAGGCGAATCGGGAATCCGCTCGCGGAAGACTTTCCTTCCTTAATGACGGTCACGCTCGTGACGCGGATATCCTCGAGACCCTTCATGTCATTCTGATAGATGTACGTCTGGGCCAGGTAATTGAGGGATTTTCCCGACGGGGCGCCGCTCGCGCTGAATTCCGTTACGTCGGAGGACGCGTACTTCGGAAGCTGCTTGAATTCCTTAACGGTCGCCAACTGCGCGAGATTATCGGGCGACAGATATTCGGTGATTCTCGCGCTGCGATACGACGCGATCTTCGCGGGAGTGAAGCCTTCCTGATTGGCGGGAAGGATATCATTCTGGCCGGCCGGCCAATAGCTCATAAAGGAAAGCTTGGCGGGCTTGGTAAATTTGGTGTCGAGGCTGGCGCCGTTTTCCATCAGCATCTGGAAAATATCGAGTTTGTCGTAATAAGCCGCATAGTACAGCGGGGTGGCGGAATAGGTATCCCCGCCATCGATCTTCGCGCCGTTTTTCAGCAGCAGATCGATAGCCGCTTTATTCCCGGTGCGCACGGCGAAATGAAGGGGTGTCATCCGCACATAGTCCTCGGGGGCTTGCAGATTAACGTTTCCGCCCTTCTTTATGATGGCCGCGACGATGTCTCCCTGCACGTCGGCATAGGCCGCGAGGTGCAGGGCGGTCAGTCCACCGATGGTCGGGATAGTGGGATCCGCGCCGCTATCCATCAGAAGCTTCGCGCAGTCCATATTAAGGAGGCCAAGCGCCAGAACCAGCGGAGTCTGTCCTGTTTTGGTATCGGCCACGTCAAGTTTTACGCCCTTCGCGATAAGGATCTTCGCGACGTCGACCGCGTACTGACGGCGGCTTGCCGTCATCGCGTCGGTATTGCCGAAATCGCCCTTGCTAACCGCGACCCAGAGAACGGATTGCCCGTTGGCGGGATTAACATAGTTCACGTCCTCGCCAGAATCGACCAGCTTCTGGATAGTCGGCATATCGGAATAGGTTTTTCCCATTAGACCGTAAACGGCATCATAGAGCTTCTTACCGCTTACCGCCGCCGGGGCGGCCCATGCTGTTACCGAAATGAAGGCGAACAGGATTCCGGAAACTACGAACTTGTGACTTCTACTCATAGACAAGCACTCTCCTCTTCAGAATATCGCGCACCCCCTTACGGGAGTGCATGCAGTGAATACAGACAATGGGCATATTCAACCATGGGCAATGCCCCTCAACAAGTTTCAGGACTACTCAAAAACTACCTAGCGACTACTTAAAAAATACTTAATGGAGGTATTCGGGATTTTGTTTACATTTTTTAGACGGGGATTTAAGATATACGATCATGCAAGTACTACAACGGCGGGCAACGTACGTCTCGTTGTGCGTCTCAATCGCGCTTTTCGCGTTTACCGGATGCAACGGCGCCCATAGGCGGGCGCCAACGGTCCACAACGGCTCCGCGGATCTGTCGAAGGTCGTTTTTTCGGCCGAGTCGGTCGAACTTGACGGTCAATGGCTATTATTTCCGGAGGAACTCCTCTCGCCGGCCGAGGTTGACCGAAGAATGGAACACGCGTGCGCGCCGGGCGCCGCAAACGGACAAGATATCTCCGCTCCCGTTCCGGTAGCGGTACCCGGACTATGGCGTACGCAGGAATTCAGGGGGAAGGTGGGGGATACTTTCGGCGTCGGCACCATGGTCCTCTCGATGCACCTTCCCGAGAACTCGCCACCCCTCGTCTTCCGCCTTATGTTGAACCAGGGAAGCTCCCGCGTTTTCGTGAATGGCACGGCCGCAGACGGAGCTCTCGCCTCTGACCCTGGAAGGCCCGATCTCGTGCCCGTGGGGAATCCCCGTTATTATTTCCTTCCGGAAGGGGACCGCGACGTCCGTATCGTCATTCAGAAAGCCAACTGGTGGGACGACTATGGCGCGGGAATCATGACCGCGCCGAGCGTCGGCTCGGCCGATGCCATGTTCGCGATCCGTAACTTCAACATTGGGTACGAATCATTCCTGATCGGGTGCCTTCTCTTCTGCGCGCTCTATCATCTGATGCTGTATTTCCTCGAGCGCCGCGACCGGCCCCTTCTGTTCTTCTCGTTCATTTCGGCCGCCGTCGTGCTTCGCCAACTATCGATCAACGAAAAATTCTGGATGAGCTCGATCGGCGTTGGGCACTTCACCCTTCTTAGGATCGAGCATGGAAGCGCCTATCTCGTCTGCGCGCTCTTTATACTGTACTTTTCCGCGCTGTTTCCCCGATACGCGATTCGGCCCATCAAGATGGTCTTGATCGCGGCCGGGGCGTTTGGTGTCGCCGCGACCTTTTTGCCCGATCCGCGTTTCTTTACCGGGATGCTCCTGTATCTGCACTCTTACATAGTGCTTTCCGCCGTATTCTGCTTTTACATCGCGATCAGGG
This sequence comes from Treponemataceae bacterium, assembly GCA_035352395.1. Lineage (GTDB taxonomy): Bacteria > Spirochaetota > Spirochaetia > Treponematales > Treponemataceae > Teretinema. The sequence goes on from DAOPXQ010000171.1 coordinate 3,346, forward strand.
CGATGCTTACCAAGGAGCCGCAATCGTTCCCGATGCTCATTGGACTCTGCGCGCTCGTCGTTCCTACCATGCAGGATATCATGGTGACGTACCAGCTCGTCATCGTGCGGTATTTAATGCCGCTCGGGTTCCTTCCTTTCGTCCTCATCGAGTCGTACGTACTCGCGCGGCGATACGCGAGGGGAACCCGCGAGGCGGAGCGGCTCCGCGTGAGAACCGAGCGGCTCGCGGAGCTCGACCGCGCGAAAACCGCGTTCATCGCGAACGTATCGCACGAACTGCGCACCCCGATCGCGCTCATCAAGACGCCGATCGAGGCGCTGCAGGCGGGCGCGTACGGCGAGTCGATCCCGCGCGGGCACCCCGTTTTCGCCTCAGTCGAGAGCAACGCGAACAGGCTCCTGAAACTGACGGAAAATTTCCTCATGATGACGCGTCTCGACAGCGGCGCCGCGCTTGAGACCGTTCCGATAGACATCGCGTCTATCCTACCGCGCTACGTCGACGATCTCGCGCCAATGGCGAAGAAGGCCGGCATCGCGATCGAGCTCTCGATAGGCCGCGACCGCGCGGACTCACCGATCGTCGCCGACATCGACGTCCGCGCCTTCGACATTATCTTTTTCAACCTCGCGTCAAACGCCCTCAAGTTCACGCCGACCGGCGGTAAGATCGCCATCTCACTTAGCGCGATCGACGGCACCGTCTCGCTCTCGGTCGAGGATACCGGTATCGGCATCGCCAAAGAGTCCCTATCGAGCATATTCACGCGCTACGGCAAGGTCTACGAGAGCGAGCTAAGCAATTACGATGGTAACGGAATCGGGCTCTCGCTCGCCCGCGACACGGCGCACGCGATGGGCGGGGACATAACCGCGACGAGCGAGCCAGGTAAAGGAAGCCGCTTCACGCTGACCCTGCCTCAAAGCAAATCCGGCGCGACCTGCCACCAGAACGTGCGGCAATCCGGGTACGCCCGCCTCTTCGGCGACGTGCGACCCGCCTTAGCGACGCAGGAAAGCGCCGCTGCGGAAGGCGCGAGGACGCGCGTCCTCGTAGTCGAGGACAACGACGATATGCGGCGCTTCGTCGCGGAATGCCTCTCGGCGGAAAACGAGATCATCGAGGCCGTCGACGGCATGGACGCCAAGGATAAACTGGATGGTATGCCGCTGCCCGATCTCGTGGTATGCGACGTGATGATGCCTCGCATGGACGGCGCCGCGCTCTTCCGGTACTCGCGCGATAATCCGAGACTCTCGTCGCTGCCGTTCATCATGCTTACGGCCAGGGACGAAGGCGACGAAAAGGTGAGAATACTGCGCGAGGGCGCCGTCGATTATATCGTAAAGCCATTCAAGGTTGACGAGCTGCGCGCGCGCGTTTCGACGGCCGTGAGCCGCGCGAAAGCCGATCGGGAGAGTCTGCGCAGAAAAATGGAATCCGCGATCGCGGGAGTCTTCTCCGGCGCGGGGCTCGACGGGCGAGCGGAACACGCCGGGCATCCAACGCGGGAACCCAGCCCCTCGGGGCTTTCGCACCGCGAGGCGGAGGTTATGGATCTCGTCCTGCAAGGGATGTCCGACAAAGAGATCGCGGACAGTCTCGGCATATCGGTACGAACCGCGTCTAACCACGTCGCCTCGATTCTTCGAAAGACTGAATTGTCCGGCAGAGGCGAACTCGCCGCTAAATTCGGTCCGCGCGACTAATCGCGATAACGCCTCAGCGGCAAAGAACCATTATTCTTTCGGTCTCCGATCCTCGACGCGCTTGGCCTTGCCCTCGGAGACGGGAAGGCTGCCGGGCTCGCGGATCTCGATGACGGGATTGATCGTGATGAGGGCCTGCATCTCGCTCTTGAGGCGGTCGCGGAGGGCGTTGATGACGCGCGCGTCGTCGGCGAAGGTTTCGGGGGTGATCTCGACCTGCACGGTAAGCTTGTCGAGGTCGCCGTGTTTTTCCACGACGATCAGGTAGTTCGATCCGACGCCCTTCGCCTTGAGGAGGACTTCCTCGATCTGGCTCGGGAAGACGTTGA
>DAOPXQ010000172.1:0-5334 GCA_035352395.1 Treponemataceae bacterium
TCGTGATGCTAGTCGGGCGGCTCGAGGTCTATACCGTACTCGTTCTCTTTACCCGATCCTTCTGGAAGCGGTAGGTCCCCGCCCGCTGGCTTCCCGCCGAGGTAGTGAAAGAACTGCGTGTCGGCGGATAGCATATGCTCCATGATGATCTTATTGACGAGCAGCTCGAATAGGGGCGCGGGGTTCGAGGAGTTTTCGACGAAACGCTCACGAATTCCCGCGATCTCGACAATAAGCCCCCGGTGGATTTCCCTGTGCGCCGCCAGGTCCGGGTATCCGACGCGCTCGAGGATTATCTCCTCGTTGTCAAAATGGGTTTTTATGTGCGTTGCGAGATCGTCGAACAGCGCGAGCGAGTCCGTCGAAGGCGCGCGGGATATGACCGTATTCAGGAGCTCGTTGCCGAGCCTGACCAATTCGCGGTGCTCGCGGTCGATTATTATGTTGCCTGAATTCCATCCCCTCTGCCAGTTGATGCAGAGCCTCGCGGCAGCGAGCCTTTGCTCCGCGGACCATATCTCCACGCGGTTTCTCCCGGAGTTCTTCGCCCGGTACATCGCCTGGTCGACGCGCTGAAACCATAGATCCTTCGATTCCCCTTCGACCCTTTCGGCGACGCCGAAGCTTGCCGTTACGGCGCCCGCGACGTCTATCGGCTTTGCCTGTATCTCTATCCTGAGTTTTTCGGCGAGACCGCCCGCGCCCATTCCGTCCGTCTCGGGCGAGATGATGAGGAACTCCTCGCCGCCCCAGCGGAATAGCATGTCGCTTTCGCGGATGACGCCCCGAACCCGCTCCGCCACTTCCACGAGCACTCTGTCGCCGGCGTCGTGTCCATGGAGGTCGTTTACCCGCTTGAAATGGTCGATGTCCATGAGAACGAGCGATAGCGGGGCGTGATAGCGGTCCTGGCGTTCGATCTCCGACTTGAGTACCTGGTCAAGGGAATTCCTGTTGAAGAGTCCGGTAAGTTTATCGTGAAGGGCCACGCTTTCGAGCAAATCGTTTTTTCTCGCCATTTCGTAGATGAGCCTGGATGAGTCGAGAAGCATGATTGCACCGAACCATATGATGAAAAAGATAATCGTGATGACGTAGGTATATTGCTCGATCGTGCCCGCCGTGATGAAGGGATGAATCGTCGCCGCAAGGCTCGCGAGCAGCGTGATTCTGATCGTCTGGAACGCGATGAACGTGGAAATGAATCCCGCCAGCGATCGTCTCGTTTTGTCAGGGACTCCCGGTATCTCGCGGAGGAAAACGAGCAGGCACTCGAACCCGCAGAGAATGAGCCCTATGGAAACCGCTCCCGTTCTGAGTCCCGTAGAATGTCGGTCGTCCATCAAAACGAGGACGATCGCGGCCTCGATCGCGAGATACGCCCAAAACCGCCTTGGCCACTTTATCTTATTCCCGCAGAATACGCGGAATCCCCGCGCGAGCAAAAGGTGAGCCGTGAATAGCGCGATCTCCGCAAAAGCCACGCTAATCCAGGGATTCAGGCGGGATTGCAGCGGAATGAGCGCGAAAGCGGTGCCCGCGGCCGCGTAGGCGAGGGTGAACGTCCACAGTGACCTTTCTTTGCGATCAAGAGCGAGTATCATAAAGAGAAGCGAGCAGGTCGCCGCGACGATTACGAGCGAGGATGATAGCGCGAGGTTACCCATTTTCAAATTATCGGAAAGAAATCCCCTCGAAACAAGGTTAAAACATCGCATTATGTCACGCTGAAATCGCTAAAAACGCCATTTTCACCTTTCCGATTTTCGCTTCGCGTGCTACAGTAGGCTTATGCTGATCACCATGAGGAATAAAATCGTTTCCGTCGTAAATGAGGATGCAGGATCCTGCCATTTGATCATGCTGGAATTCGAGGGCGAGAATACCCTCCTTATAGCCGATGGCGAGTCCGATATCCCGACGTTTTGCGAGCGAATACCCCTCGAGTCCTTTCCTTCTGAAACTCTCATAACCGCCCACATATCGCGTATCCTCAAGGGAAACTGCCGAATCATCGGTTCGGTCGGCGGCAACGTGGAACTCGACCAGTCCGCGCTTTCGGGGCTTCACAAGATGCCCGTGGATATCTTCGATAATAATTACCTGGACGAGGTCAAGAAAGAGGCGCTGATCCTGTGCGTTGACATCCGGTCATTCAGCAATTTCCTCTGCAATAACCCCGAGGAAAAAGTCTTCAAGCTGATCAAGGATTTTACCTCGAACTTCCTTTCGTGCGTCAATCAGTTTGCCTTTGGCTGCTCGTATTACAAACTGCTCGGCGACGGCGCGCTCGTTATTTGGGATCAGACTACCGAGGCGACGGTGGAAGAGGCCCTTTCCGTCTTTAACTTGTATATCGATTTTCTGGAAGAGGAACTCTTCAAGCCGTATCCAGCCCTTGGGCTCGCGGGCGCGCTCGTTACCGACAAGGTATTCAAGTACGAGATATCGGCCGAGGCCTCTCAGCTCAAGTATCGCGATTACGTCGGCTACGGGATTAACCTCGCGTGCAGGCTTCAGGGTCTCGCGGGGTCGGGTCAGCTCATCATAAACAAAAACTTAGCCTCGACTGGGTTCCTCCCGTATATCACGGTCCAATCGCCGACCGACGTCGGCCAATTGCATCAGTTGAAGGGCCTCAAGGAAGAGGACTGCAACGGCATCCTGTACTACGCGCCGGAGTGATCGCGCGAGATAGTCCTGTCAATTTCCGGACAGCTTATCCGCGGCGATAATCCACTCTGGTTCTACACATGGGCAAAAAAAAACGGAATCCTACGAGAGGATTCCGTTTTGGGCAATACTGGAATCGAACCAGTGACCCCAACCATGTCAAGGTTATACTCTAACCAGCTGAGCTAATTGCCCGTTGCGTTCGTTTCCGAAAGCTTGGTTATACTAGCGATTATTTTTATTTGCGTCAATACCCTTTAGTTAGTATATTGAATGTATGCCTTATATAACAAGGAGTGAAACATGAATCCCGAACCAAAGTTTTTTATCTGCAAGAAATGCGGAAACCTCGTCGGCATGGTCCATTCTTCCGGCGCGAAGATGGTATGCTGCGGCCAGGAAATGACCGAGCTCGTCCCTAACACCGTCGACGCGGCCAAGGAAAAGCACGTGCCCGTCATCTCGGTAAGCGGTTCGACCGTCACCGTGAAAGTCGGCGCGGTCGAGCATCCCATGACGGCCGAGCACTCCATTCAGTGGATCTATCTGGAAACCTCCAAGGGCGGCCAGCGCAAGACCCTGAACCCAGGCGAGAAACCGGAAGCCACGTTCGCCCTTGCCGGAGACGATAAGCCCATCGCCGCGTATGCGTACTGCAACCTTCACGGTCTCTGGAAAGCCTCGGTTTAACGGTTTTTTAGGCGTAATTGCCAGGAGCCGGACGCGCCTAGTCCGGCTTTTTTATTCAAGTTATTGACAAAAAAAAAGGAATTTGCTATTGTACAAAAGTCAGCGCGACGAAAGAAACGTTAGACATGCGGCGATGGTGGAATTGGTAGACACGCTAGCTTGAGGTGCTAGTGGGGCGACCCATGGAAGTTCAAGTCTTCTTCGCCGCAACTTGATACAGGTTAAGTAATTAGCCTACCCTAAAACGGGCGGTATATTACGCTGAAACTCCTCGAGGTACATAAAAAGGTACACTCGGGAAAGGAAGGCGAAATATGCGCCCGTTTTCTGTTTTAAACCACGCTCCCTACAGCCTCTTCAAGAAAAGACAAAAGAACGGCATCTATTGGTATGTCCGATTCTGGAACGAAGCCGAAGGCCGGTATTCCGTGATTCGCGCGACTGGTATCAGAGTGGAAGGCAAACGAGAGAACCGCGCCGACGCCGAGAACGTCGCGCGTGAACTGCTCCCGACGATCCGCTTCTCGTCGTCGTATACCGAGGATGACTTTCTGAAATACGTCGAAGACTTCTGGACGGCCGATTCCTCGTACGTCAAGGAACGCGCGCTTCTCTCGCGGAAACCGTTATCCGCGTACTACATCAAAATGAACCACGAAGACGTCGCCCGCCATCTCCGCCCGTTTCCCGGCTTCAAGGGAAAGACCCTCAATGATCTGACGACCGGTATCATTCTCGATTGGCAACGCTGGGCGATCGAGACGCACGGCATGAGCGGCAGGCGGGTTAATACCGTCATGCAGTCGATGCGCATTGCGGTTCGATACGCGGTCAAGCGCGAAGACCTCGACAGGGATCCCTTCAAGCGCATAAACGATATACCGGACACACCAAAAGAAAAGGGCGTGTTGACTCCCGCAGAATTGCGAAAACTCGCGACCATTTCCGCGAAGGATCCGCGGCTTAAAGCCATCGTTCTTCTCGGCGCGTATTGCGGCTTGCGTCGCGGCGAGATTCGCGGCCTTCGCTGGAGTGATGTTGACACGGAAGGCGGCGTCATTCACGTACGCCATAACTGGATAGACGGGGAGGGCGACAAGAATCCGAAGTGCGGAAGCGCCCGGACAGTACCGCTTTCGTCAACCGTCACAGAGACGCTGAACGGCCTTAAACCGTTCTTTTCGACCTTGCCGAGTGATTTTGTCATCCCCTCGATTACCGCGCAGAATAAGCCCATTTCAGAAGGTATTCTTCGGAACGGTTTACGGCAGGTACTCACGTCGATCGGCATCTCCGAAAGCGAACAGAAAAGGCGGAATCTCACGCTTCATGGCTTGCGCCATTCATTCGTCACCTTCGCGCGCCTGGCAGGAATTCCCGATATGGAGGTTCAGGCGATGGCCGGGCATAAATCAAACGCGATGATGGAGCGCTATTCCCATGCCGCGCAGGTGATCGATTTCTCCGAAGCCCGCGCGAAACTTGAAGCGGTTAACAGGGAGAAGGCCGCTCAATAATGGGCAGAGAACGCTTGCTGAAAGCGGTAACGGTCAACAATCCCGTCTCGTTCACTCCGTCGCTCTGGCCTCTTATGGGCCTTCGCTCCTCCGTTCACGGCACGGGATTGTTCCCAGGATTCTACCTCGCTCACTTCTGCAAAGTTCCTCCTGCTGTGTTTCTCGCTCACCGCTTCCTCCGTTCTCTCTCGAAAGAAAACAAAAATAACGTGTCTCTCTCCGTCACTCGGTCACTCGTCGCATACCCTTCCTTGAGCTCCTTTCAGTCGCTCCGGTCAGGCTTGCTCCTCGCACCCTCGCTCCTCCGTTCGTCACATAATTTTTGTTCCCAGGAATCTAAAGTCACCGGCGCCTACATCCGCTACTCGGCATATCTCCCGCATACCGTCACCTTCTGGCGCTTACCAGTTCCGCCGCGCGTCCCTGCGCGGCTTCACCTTCGTTCGGCCCCTCC
>DAOPXQ010000173.1:0-5331 GCA_035352395.1 Treponemataceae bacterium
TCGACGGAAACGGTTTCTGCGTGTTCCATATGATGCCGTCGTCGCGGGAGACGACGAAGGTGCCGTATCCGGAGAATTTGCGCGCGAGCGACTTGATCTCTTTTCTCTGAGCGAAATTCCCGCGCATTACCTTGCCGCCCGTCATGCCCGCGCACGCGGCGTAGACCTCGGCGCGGTTCGCGTCCGTAACCGGCGACTCGAAGAGAGCGGGCGCGGCGAACAGGGGCGGGGTGAGGGCGATAAGGGCTGCGGCCGCGATAAGGGCGCGCATGGCGCGTCCGGGGGCCGTCATCGGGTTACCTCGACGGGCTCGGGGATGGCGGAGAGGCAGGCCTCGACCTTCGTCGTCAGACACGCAGGGGACTCGAAGCAGCTTTGCAGCGTTCGCATGTCCACGCACATCTGAGTGCTCTCTCCCTTGGTAAGGACGTTGCCGTCCATGTCGAATATTTTGTATGAAAGCCTGAGGCGGTTTTCGTATTCGACGAGCGTCGTCCTGATGCGCGCTTTCTGATGGAACATCAACGGCCGGATATACTTCACCTTGATGTCGACGACCGGCCAACCAAAGCCGCTTTTCTCCATCTCAAGGTAGCCGTATCCGATCTTGTCGAGGAGCTCGCACCTGCCGAGCTCGAAGAACTTGATGTAGTTCCCGTGCCATACGATCTGCATGGAATCCACGTCGTAGAACTCGACGGTGAATTCCCTGTCCGCGTAAATAGGGAGGCCTTTATCCATAGATTTTCCACCTTTGGCCGAGTATGGCGTCGACCGTCGCGCGCAGGTCGGACTCGAGCTGCCTGTCGGCCGCGAGGAATTCGAACGAGTCGCATACCTGATCGTACATCTTCCGGAACGCCGCGATCTTTGACTCGGCGATCTCGGATTTTTTGATTCGTATGCGCAGGGCTTGCGTGGCCGCGAGGAGGCACGCGGCGGCGACCTGCTCGGTCAGCTCGAGGACGCGGACGCAGTCGCGCGCGGAAATGGTTCCCATGCTGACCTTGTCCTGATTATGGCATTCGGTCGAGCGGGAGAATACGCTCGCGGGCATCGTGCCCTTCAGGGCCTCCGCGGTCCAGGCGGATACCGCGATCTGCACGGCCTTGAAGCCGTGGTTGAAGGAATAGCCCTCGTCGCTTCCCGAAAGGTTCGGGGGAAGCCCGCGGTTGAATTTCTCGTCGACGATGAGCTCAAGCTGGCGGTCGAGAAGGTCCGCGACGTTCGCCACGAGGTTCTTCATCGAGTCCATCACGAACGCGATGTGGCCGCCGTAGAAATGGCCGCCGTGGTAAACGGACCTTGTCGACGGGTCGATGAGCGGGTTGTCGTTCGCGCTGTTCATCTCGGTCTCGATGATCGTGCGGAACAGCGGCGCGGATTCGTAGAGGACGCCGATGACGTGCGGGGCGCAGCGGATCGAGTACACGTCCTGGATTCGGTCCGGGAAGACGTCGAGCGAGGAAACGCCGCCGAGGTCGTCGCGGATCTTTTTCGCGGCCTCGACGAGCCCGGGGTGCGGCTTCATCTCGAAGAGCCTCTCGCTGAAGTGGTACGCGTTGCCCTTGAGCGCCGTGGAGTCCATGGCGGTGATTCGGCACGCGAGGTCGGCGACGTACATGGCGCGCGAGTAGGCGAGGCACGCGATCGCGTTCATGACGCCGGTGCCGTTCATGATCGCGAGGCCCTCTTTGGGGCGCAGCGTGACGAGCGGGATTCCCAACTCGCGGAAAACCTCGCCCGAGTTGCGGATCGTTCCCTTGTACCGGACGTTGCGCTCGCCGACGATGGCGCCCGCGACGTACGAAAGCGGCGTCAGGTCGCCGCTCGCGCCGACGGAACCTTCCTCCGGAATGAGCGGAAGGATATCGTTAACGAGCAGGGCTTCCATGCCGCGAAGCAGGTTCATGCTAACGCCGGAGCAGCCGAAAGCGAGCGTGTTGAGCCGCACCGCGATGATCGCCCTGGTCGTCGGCTCGTCGAAATAGTCTCCCATGCCGCAGCCGTGGTAGCGGGTCAGCCTGAGCGGAAGCTCGTTGTATTTCTCCGGCGGGACTTTTTTCATGCACGAGTCGCCGAGGCCCGTGGTGACGCCGTATATGCCGCCGAGTTCGGTGATGGACTTGTCGAGGAAATCCGCCCCATCCTGTATCTTTTTCGCGAACTTAGGCGACGGGCTGAGCCGCGCCGTCTTTCTCTGGAACGCGATATCGTTAATGTCCTCGATGGTCAGGCGCGATTCGCCGAAGATGAACTCGCTCATTTCTTTTTATTCTCCTTGTTTTCTTTCGCTTTATTCCAAAAGTCGTAAAAGTTATACCATTGCAGCGGGTGTTCCCCGACGAAGCGCTCGAGGAGCAAAACGTACTCGGTGACGATCGCGCGGATTTTCGCGCGCCGTTCCTTGCGGGACCCCGTGAATTCCGTGGCCGCCTTGAAGACGCGAAGGTCGTACGGCGAGACCGGGTCCAGGTCGTCCTCGCGCACGCCGAACATGAAATACACGGGCGCGTCCATGAGGCTCGCGAGTATGAAGGCGCCTTGCGGGAATTCCGCGTCCTCGCCGAGGAAGGAAACCTCCTCGACCTTATCGGGCGCCGTCGACGACGTTCTGTCTCCCGCGATGACGAGCAGCTCTCCCCTTTCGAGGCGCGCGTGCAGGTCGAGCACGGTGTCGACGCCCATGTCCTTCGCGCTGACGAGGTGCATCATGGACTCGGGGCTTATCTCCTCGATGAGCCGGTTGAACTTGGCGGTTCCCGAAAAGTCGACTATCGAGGTAACCATGAATTTCCTAGAAACCCTGGTCTTATCGTGCGTCGCGAGCGCCCTCAGGAGTTCCATGTTGCCGACGTGCGAGCAGATGACCACCGCGCCCTTTCCGTCCTCGAGACGGGCGATGAGGGAGCGGACGTCGTCCTCGTGGAAATTGATTCGGTCCAGGTCCACGTCGCCCGACCACGCGGCGATCTTCTCGATCATCGAGTACGCGAAAGAGACGACGTGGCGGAATGGGTCCATTCTCGAGGGAAGGGGTTTACCCGCGTGAATCGCGGCCCGCGTGAGGAACTTGCGCGAAAGCTTGCGTACCTTCGGCGCGAAGGCGTAAAAGCAAAACACGATCGGGTAAATGATCACGCGTAGGCGTTTCGTGCCGAAGAGTCGGTACGTGCCGAGCATGAATTTCATCTGCCAAAAGCCGGAGGCTCTTTCCTTTTGCGCCCTCCAGTGGGCTTTATCTTGCCCCATGGCGAACCGCCTTCCTCGCGAGGATTACCGGCGAGTGCAGGAGCATGCCGAAGAAGAGCTTCGTGTGCATCAGGCTGATGGCGACGTTGTCCCGAACCATGCGGAAATTCGAGATGCCGTCCTCCGGGTATATCACCTTTATCGGCCTGAATATCATGGGTACGCCCGCCCAATGCAGGCGGACGAGTATGTCGATGTCGAAAGTCATGCGCTTGCCGATGTACGATCGGCGGATAACCCTGTAGCTCGACGCGAGCGGATACAGCCTAAAGCCGCACATGGCGTCTTCGACGTCGCGGGATAGGGTTTCGATCGCGACCCATCCGTTCGTTATTTTCCTGCCGTTCTTGCGCGACGAGGGGACGCTTTCGTCGTAGACGGGATACCCGCAGACGAGCGCTTCCGGGTTTACCTCGGAAATCTTGAGGAACTCGTCGATGACGCCGAGGTCATGCTGTCCGTCGGCGTCGATCTGGAACCCATGCGTGTACCCGAGCTCGTTTGCCCGGCGTATTCCCGCCATTACCGCGCCGCCCTTGCCCTGGTTCTTCGGGAGCGAGACGATCTCGACCGACGGAATCGCGGCCTTGACCGCGGCGATGTCGGATTTCGTCTCGTCCCCGTTGCCGTCGTCGACGATGACGCAGGGAAGCCCCTTGTCCATTATTTTCTCGACGACGTTCCGCAGGGTCTTTCCGTGGCGGTATACGGGTATAATGGCGCAGACGCGCGGTTCGTTGCTCATTGGGCCTCCAGTTGGATCGTTCCCTCGGAATAAGCCTTGCCCGATTCGGCGTCGGCGTAATTGAACGTTAGGCGATCGGCGTCGCGATCGTAGTCGATCGTCAGCGCGAGTTTCGTTTCGGGTTGGATGGGCTTGCGGAATTTAACGCGCTTGATCGACGTGATCTTGGGGCTAAGTCCTAAGTGCTCGGCGGCGTATTCCATGACGAGGTCGAATTGGACGACCGCCGGGAGAAGCTTAAAGGACGGGAAATGCCCGTCGAAGTACACGCTCGTCGACGCGATGGAAAGCTCGATGGAGAGCCCCTTCTCGGTTTTCGAGAGCGAAAGGGTTCGAACGTCGGGCGTCTTGCCGAAAAGCGCCGTGATGTCGGCGCGCTTGAGTTTATCCTGGGAATCGCGGGGAAGGGCCTCGACGAAGCGCCATTTTTTCGGGATGACGGTGTTCTCGAGGTAATGGGCGAGGTGTCCGCGGAAAAAGTCGTTGATCTCCCTTTTTTCCTTGCCCGCGAAAAAGGCCTTGCCCTCGTCGCTGAGCGCGACCACGGCGCCAAGGTACTGCCTCTTGCCGGTGAGCGCGATCGCGCAGGCCTCGCGCGCGTAGGGCGACTCGAGTATGCGGTTTTCCACCTCGGTAAGCGAGATGCGCTTTTCCTCTATTTTAACGATCGAGTCCGCGCGGCCGTCGAGGATGAATCTCCCGTCCTCGATGAAGTGCCCAAGATCCCCCGATACGAACCCGGCCGGGTCGAGGATATAGGGCGACTTGACGACGACGCGTCCCTCTTCGTTTATCGATACCTCGTGGCGGCTAAACGGCTTCCATGACGACTCGATGACCGCGGTGCGATAGGCGATCCCGCCCGTTTCCGTGCTGCCGTAAATCTCGATCGGTTTTACGCCGATCCTCTTTTCCGTTTCCCTCGCGACGCCTTCCGTGAGGACGCCTCCCGACGAGAAGACAACGCATCCGCCTGGAAAGAGGTTCGGCGGGATCTCGGTTTCCGCGAGCCGCTTGAAGAACGCGGGGCTGCACACGAGCGCGGGATTCCGGTCGCCGAGGCTTTCGAGCGATTCGGGATAACGGACGATGTCCTCGCAAAAGGGCACGCCCATGGAAATAGGGAGGAGCACGGTGAAAAGAAGGCCGTAGATATGTTGCTGGTTAACGGTGGAATACACCCGGCGGCCCTCGATGAGGCTGCCCCACAGGCGGTAGAGCTCGCCCGTCTCCGCCTCAAGCTCGGTGAGCCTTTTGGGGAAGGGCTTTGGCGCGCCCGTGCTTCCGGAGGTGTACAGGGTAATCCTCGCGCCGTCGGCGGTAATAGTGGGGAA
>DAOPXQ010000174.1:0-5208 GCA_035352395.1 Treponemataceae bacterium
CGGTCCCGGGCTCCGACTGAGCCGAAAACCACGTTGCCCGTGTTGATGCCGATGCCGATCGAGACGACCGGTTGCCCCGCGGCCTCGCGACGTTCCTTCTCTTCCATCATCGCGTGCCGGATCTGCATGGCGGCGCGGCACGCGTTCTCTTCCTTGTTTGGGCCCTCGAAGAAGGCCATCATCTCGTCGCCGACGAATTTGTCGACGTCGCCGTGGTTGTTCAGGATTATTTCCGTCTCGAGGTCGAGGTATCGATTGAGGATGGCGACTACCTGGTCCGGCTCGAGGCCCTCGCACAGCGTGGTGAAGCCTCGGATATCCGTGAACAGGAACGCGAGCTCCTTCTGCGTGGTCGACGCCTCGCCTTTCTCCGCGTGCTTCAGCGTGGACGCGGATATGTACGGCACGATTCCCCTGATGACGGTGACCATGTCGTTGATCTCGGTGGAAAGGGACTTGATCTCGTCGCGGCTCGTGACGCAGTCGTTGTACACGAGGGAGTTCGACGAGACGCGCTCGGTTCCCCGAATCATCATGGAGAGGACGTCGGAAATCTTGTGAACGTTCATCTTGAGGAAGAGCAGCGGGTTTACTATGTAGTTTCCGACGATGTAGGTAAGGATGATCGCGATGTACAGGAAGAAAAGCGTGTACACGATGACCGACACGCGAGTCATGAAGTACGGCTTCATGATAACGTCCTCGTCGAAGGTCATGACCGAGAATCCGAGAACGCGCTCGCGCCTAAGTTTCTCGCCGTCCTTTCTCGTCGTGTTTATTTTTATGATGGGGCTGCAATACTCATAGGTGCGCGAGGGCTTGTTGTATTGCATGAGCGCGGCATGCGATGTCCCAAAGAGGGCCGCGAGTTCGTGCGCCTTGTTTCCCTTCATCGGGTCGATGGAGGGAAATTGCACGCCCGGGTCGTGAGTGGAGAATTCGGCGAGATAGTCGGGCATTTCCGTGGGGAGATCGTCGAGATAGACCTCTTTTTTGAGGTTCGTGTAAATCGTGAGCTGATTGTACTTGAACTCCGCGGTGCGGTTCAGGTCGATCTGGCGCATGACGTACTCGAACATCGCGACGGGGTCTCCGAGGTTTATGCGATAGGTGGAGGAAGCCTGAAGAACTTGGCTTTTCGCGCCGTCGCCAACCGCCTTGATTATGCTCGTCCGGTAGTTGCCGAGGAGCAGCGTGCTGAGAAACAGAAGAATGACCGAGATGATGCCGATGAACGCAAGAAAGAGTTTCGTGCGGATCTTGAAGAGAATCTCTAGGGACGATTTTCTGCTGCGGCCGCGTATCGCTGGAAGGTTTTTTTTCTGATCGCGGCGGAAGTCGCTGTACTCGCGGTATACCGGATTCCTGAAATTGCGCCGCTTAAGGTAGAAGACGACCGACGCGACGTTAAACCCGAACGCGAGCGGGAACAGAATCCACGCGGATAGGGGGATTCGGGTAAACCAGGTCGCGCGATCGGCGAAGGTAAGGATCGGAAGGATGGTCGCGTAAACCATGATGCTCGAGATCGCTATTCTGAGAATCGATTGAGCCGTGTCGCCTTCCTGCCCGAATTTTCCCATGCGGTCCCCGATAAAGACGGATACCGCGACGAACGCGGCGAAGAGGGGGACGAGATACACGGAGAACAAGGCGATGGACGCGGGCGAAAGGCCGGCGAGCCAGAGATACTTAATCGCCATGTTCCAGGGCGCGAGCGGTACATCGGCGCCAAAGGTGACGGGAAGGATAAACCATGCCACGCAAAAGGCGACGATGAGCGCGTCGATCAAGATAGTCCTAACTTGTTTAATGTGCAAATCCATACGTTACCTCAGTCGGCCCCAGAAAGCGCCTTAATTTTCGTGATGGTCCTGTCGAGATAGGACTTAGCCTGCTCATAGCCCGGATCGATCGCGACGACCGTCCGGAATTTCTGCTTGGCGCCGTCGTAGTCCTCTTCGTTATACAGCGCGATGCCGTCCTGATAGATTTGGTTGCGGACTTCGAGAGCCTCTTTCTTCTTCGCGTTCAGGCGGCTGACGCTTTGCGGGTTCTTGACCTGTTCAAGCGTCTTGTTGATGATTTGAATGGCGCCGAGCGGGTCTCCCCGGGATATGCGCGAGTCGATCGACGCGATTATGTCGTCAATCTCCGCGTCGTAGTCGTGCGCGGTCGCGTCTTTGGTTATTTTGGTCTTGAGCGCCGCGGCCTCCGGCGTTCTGTGCGCCCTTAGCGCGCTGTTGATCTTGTCTTCGGCGCTTTGGTATCTCTTCTGATTGTAGAGCGAGGTTCCCCACGCGTAATATACCTGGTACTTAAGGCTGCGCAGATCGTCGGAAGGACCGGCGGACACGCTCGAAAGGCTTCTCTCCGCGCGGAGGAGGGCGATCTCCGCGTCGCCGTACCGTTTCTGCGAGAATCGCGTCTTCGCCAGCTCGAGATCCTTATTGACGAGTTCCTTCACGTGTTTATCGATATTTCTCTGGCTCGTTTTCGCGTCGCCGTTGGAGGGGTCGACGGAGAGCACGCTGTCTATGAGCTTATCCGCGGTCTTGAGGTTTTTGAGCATCTTCTGAAGGCTCGTTTCCGCGAGGATTTTCGGCTCTACGCCCTTCAGCTGCGCGAGTTTGCCCTCGGTGTATTTCGTCTTGGCGCCTTCCGCTTTCTGTCTGAGTGCGGGAAGCTCCTTGCCGGAGCTGTCGATATCGGAGGCTTTCTTGATCGAGATAAGGAGATCGTAGTCCTGTGACGCGGTTCTATTAGTCTTTTTGGCGAGGCTAGTCGCGTTCGCCACGTACGCGCGATATTTACGTTTCGCGAAGGCGTCGATCCCGTTGAGAAAATCCTCGGCCTGGCTGTTTAACGGATCAAGCTCCATTGCCGCCTCGAAATACCCGTGAATTTCCTTGAGGGATTCAAGTTGGTTCTTTTCCAGGATTTCGTCGTTGTAGCGGGCTACGCCCTCTTCGTAGAGTATTTGGGCTTTTTTTTGGGGGGAGAGTTTCGCCATCAGAATACTGTCGCCCTGGGTCGTCGCGCAGGAAGCGAGCAGGCACACCGCAGAGCAAATGGCAGCCGTAAGTAAAAAAGATGATTTCATGCAAATCCTCTAATACCATCATATCCTAAAAGGGGTGCATGTTCAATTTATTAGAGACAAAAGATTAGAGAAAACGGCCCCCATAAACATTTCTGAGGGCCGTTTTTACAGGCAATCCGTTCTATTCTGTCTTGTCGCCGTCAACTCGTTCTTTAAGGTCTTTCTTCACTTCTTCGGCGTCGCACTTCCACCCGTCGGCCGTACGCCTCCAGTGGTGGGCGTATTTCGCGCAGCCATCCTTCCAGTCGCAGCCATCGCAGCACTCGGGGCCGTCTGGCCATTTTTCGCCGTGGCAACCCTTGCCGTGCTTTCCGTCGCCGCCGGATGAGCCCCAGCCTCCCTTGATCAGGATGTGCGAAAGCAGAACGAGTCCCCATCCTTGCCAATAGCCGATCGCGGGAAGCCCGAAGATGGCGGGCATGAGCCAGTTCCACAGGATCATGACGAGCCAGCCGAATAAAAAGGCGAAAACGACGGCGAGCGCGAGACCCCCGATTACCATTCCGACGATGGCGATGGGCGAAAACCGATGCCCGCCAAACGGGCGTTTAAAACGATCATTCATGATAACTCCTTCTTGGGCGCAATGTCATCGTTCGCGCGCGCGCCCTTTCGCGCGAATGTCCTCGTCGCGATCGGTCAGGGCCGCGCGGAGGCGCTCGATCGCGTATCGTTTGCGACCCGCGAGCGTGTCCACGGATATCCCGGTCCTGTCCGAGAGGGATTTGAAAGTTTCGCCGTTAAGCGATTGCGCGACTATTACCTCGCGCTGCTCGCTTGGGAGTTCGGCGATGGCCTTCGCCAAGGCGTCGAGCGCCTCCTCGCGATCCCCGTTTTGGTCCGCGCTCAGGCTCCTTGAGTCGATGAGTCCGTCGATGATCCAGTCGGACCCTTCGGCGGATTCCACCGTCCCGCGACGCCTTCGCTTTCTCCATACGTCGATCACCGCCCGGGCGGCGGATCTCCAGAGCCACGCGGTAAGGTCGCGCACGCCTTCGAGCGAGTCGAGGTTGACGAGGCTGCGCACGATGACGTCGTGTAGCGCGTCCTCCGCCTCCTCTTTGCCGATTTTGCCGCTCATCCAGCCGATGAGTCGCGGTCTCTGTTCGCGGTATGCGCGTTCTATGCCGTCTTTCATATCCTTCACTAATAATGACGCGTATGAGGGGAAATTTGTATGTTAGCCTGAAAAAATAATTATGCGCGTTCGGGGGCTTGAACTGAAGCTTGAACTGCATCTTGAACGGTCGCTTGAACCGGGGCTTGCTCCGGCCGTAACGGGGGATATCCGGCGTCGCTCGTCCCATTGAGGTTGCGTTTCGTGAAATCAAGGTATGCCGTGAATGGGATGGACTTGCTGAAAAGCCATCCTTGCGCGGTGTCGCACCCGCGCTCTCGCAGGTAGCGCAGCTGCCGTTCGGACTCGACTCCCTCGGCGATTACGTTCAGCCCAAGGGATTTTCCCATCGATATGATGGCGTCGATGACGGGAAACTTATCCTGCGCGCTTCCGGCATCGATGCCGCGAACGAAGCTTTGGTCGATCTTGAGCGCGTGGACGTGGATTTTATGGAGGTAGCTGAGGCTGGAATACCCGGTTCCGAAATCGTCGATCGATATTCGAAAGCCAAGGTCTAGGATCGCCTGGATCGTCTTGCGAATTTGCGGGTCGTTGTCGACCATCGTGCCTTCCGTGATCTCGAATTCCACGCGGGAAGCGGAGATGCCGGTGTTGGAAAGTTCCCTCTTTAGGTATGCGGTAAAATCGTGATCCCGGAGATCCATCACGGAAAGATTGATGGCGAATGAAACGGGGGCTCCGTTATCGCGCGCGTCGGACCCCTCCTCGGCCTTGTCCGCGACGATTTTCCCGATATCGGCGAAGCATCGCTTTATGACCCATCGGGTGATCGTTCGTATCTGGCCTGATTCCTCGGCGATCGGTATGAAGACTCCCGGGGATATCTCGCCGAGCGAGGGTTCTTTCCAGCGCAGAAGGACTTCCGCGCCCGTGCATTTTCCGTCATCGACCCGCATCTTGGGCTGATACTCGAGCCTGAAGTCCGCGTCAGGATTCGCCTTGTTAAGGAGCTCCACGAGGTTGA
>DAOPXQ010000175.1:0-5188 GCA_035352395.1 Treponemataceae bacterium
TATGGAACTACAGCGCCTCGAACACGCACGAAGCGGGCGATGGCTGGAACACCGAGGACCTCTCGATCTATTCGGCGACTACCGGCGAGGGTCGCGCCGTCCGGGGCTTTTGTAGGCCCTACGCGATGGCGGTCGCGGGGATGCCCGTGTCCGCGAAGTTTGACGGAAAGCGCCGCGCGTTCACCTTTGAGTGGGACGCGGCGCCAGCCGAGGGCGAGGCGGGCCTTACCGAAATTTTCGTTCCGTCCATCTGGTACCCGGAAGGCTGGCGCGCGGAGTTCGTGGGCGAAGGCGCGGAGCTCGAGGAGCGCCCCGATGCCCAACGCCTGATCGTCCGCGTCGCCTCCGCGGGGCGCGCCCGGGTTACGGTGCGGCCGCTGGGACGGGACGAGAGGTAGCCTGACGAACCCTACTTCTTCGTCGCGGGGGTTACTTGGTCCGTTTCGTCGATCGAGTAGCGGCTCGCGATTTGCTGGTTGAAAAGTTTCTCGAGACCTTCTTTGTAGCTCATGATCCGCGAGATGTAGTCCAAAGTTCGCTTCGGCGTTTTGTCGTTTCTGACCTTGGTCGTGCCCGCGTTGTACATGGCGAGCGCCGTTACTTCGTTGCCCGAAAGGTCGATGCAGTAGCCGAGGTGCGCGAGACCGTTTCTCGCGCTCGTCTCCGGGTTGAAGAAATCTCGCTCCGTAAGCGCGGGGAAGGCTTTGTTGTTAAGCTGAAACAATCCCCTGTCGATCGAGCCGGAGTTCTTGTTCACGGCCCTTGGGCGGTAATGGCTTTCTTCCCAGGCTAGCGCGAAGGCGAGCGGAGGGGTGATGTCGTTTTTGTCGGCGTTTTCCAGTATTGCCTTCGTGATGGTCTCGTCCCCGGTAATGTGCGTGTAGAACCAGATAACGTCCGCGCGCGAGACGTTGGAGCGGTAGAGCGCAAGACCTGGCTCGGCTTGTTTGCCGGTTTCCATGGCTTTCTGATGAAAAAACTCGGGAGCAATGATCGACGCAAGGTCGGTTTCCGTGTCGGTATCGAGGAAACTTGCGGAAAGTGAGTCAAATTGGGAGTAGATAATCTTTCCGGCAAGAACGACGAGCGCGAAGATGAACACTGCCAGGACGATTTTCTTTGGATACTGTGATCGTTTTGCGTTGCTTTGCATCATCTGCGGCAAATTCCATCCTTTTCAATTTCGTAGGCCAAAGATAAACGATGGAGTAAAGAAGTGCAAGGTAACGATCTCTCAAAAATCGCGAAAATAACCATTTTTTACCAAAAAAAGGGCGAGAATCGTATCTGACAGATAGTCAAAACGATCCTCGCCTTGAGTCGGTGGAGCCGACTCAACGTGAGTTTTTAGCTTATTCCTCTGCGGATTCGCTCGCGCCGCCGTTTGCGTGACCGTCAATGACGCGCACGGAGATGACCCCGTCGATGTCCTTGATGTTCGCGACTACGTTGGCGCCGACCTTGTCCTCGACGTCGATGAGGTTATACGCGACGTCCGCGCGGTTCTGGTTCGTCATCGAGGCGATGTTGAGCTTCGCGCCGGCGAGGATGCTCGTGATCTGCCCGATCATGTTCGGCACGTTCTTGTTCGCAATGCACAGGCGCGCTCCCTTCGCCGGGTACGGCCGTCGATCTTGCATTTGGGGAAGTTAACCGAGTTCACGATGTTTCCGTTCTCGAGGAAGTCGATGAGCTGGTTAACCGCCATGAACGCGCAGTTGTCCTCGGCCTCGGGGGTGGAGGCGCCAAGGTGCGGGAGGCAAATGACGCCCTCGGTCGCGAGCAGGGCCTCGTCGGCGAAGTCTGTGACGTGGCAGGCGACCTTTCCGTCCTTGATGGCCTGAATCATGTCCGCGTTGTTGACGAGACCGCCGCGCGCGAAGTTAAGGATTCGCACGCCCTTCTTCATGATGCGGAGCTTGTCGGCGTTGATGAATCCCTTGGTGTCGTTGGTCTGGGGGACGTGGATCGAGATATAGTCCGCCTTCGCGAGCAGGGCGTCGAGGCTTTCGGCCTTGTGCACCGCGCGGGAGAGCGACCATGCGGCGTCGACCGAGATGAACGGGTCGTAACCGATGACGTTCATTCCGAGGCCGACAGCGTCGTTCGCCACCATCGCGCCGATCGCGCCGAGGCCGATGACGCCGAGGGTTTTTCCCTTGATCTCGGGACCGACGAACTGGCTCTTGCCCTTCTCGGCGAGCTCCGGGATCTCGTCGCCCTTGCCGGTGAGTCCCTTCGCCCAGGTCGCGGCCTTGTGGACGGGCCGGCTGGAGAAGATAAGCGCGCCGAGGACGAGTTCCTTGACCGCGTTGGCGTTGGCGCCGGGGGTGTTGAACACGACGACGCCCTTATCGGTGTACTTCGCGACGGGGATGTTGTTGACGCCGGCGCCCGCGCGAGCGACGGCCTTGACCGTCTCGGGGAGCGCAAGCTCGCTCATCTCGGCGGAGCGCACGAGGATGGCGTCGGGGTTAAGGATCTCGCTCGCGATCTCGTACTCGTCGCGGGGGAATATGGCGAGCCCTTCGGGGGCTATCTTATTGAGGGTCTGAATCTTGAACATCTTAGGCGTTCTCCTTCTCAAATTTCTTCATGAACTCGACGAGGGCCTTGACGCCGTCGATGGGCATGGCGTTGTAGATCGAGGCGCGCATGCCGCCGACGAGGCGGTGGCCGGCGAGGTTGACGAGCCCCGCCTTCGCGGCCTCGGACACGAACTTCTTGTTGATCGCGTCGGCTTTTTCCTTGTCTTCGACCGTGGTGACGAACGGGATGTTCATGATCGAGCGATCTTCCTTCGCGGTTGTCGCCTTGAAGTACTTGCTGTTGTCGAGGAAGTCGTAGAGGATCTTCGCCTTCTCGTTGTTGAGCTTGGCCATCGCGTCGACGCCGCCCATCTTCTTCACGTGCTCGAGGACGAGCCCCATGATGTAGATCGAGTAGCACGGCGGGGTGTTGAACATGGAACCCTCGTTCGCGTGGGTGTCGTAGCGGAGCATCGTCGGGACGGTCGCGTCGAGGTCCCCGTCCTTGTGCTCAGGCCCGCGGATCAGGTCTTCGCGGACGATGACGACGGTGACGCCCGCGGGAGCGAGGTTCTTCTGCGCTCCGGCGTAGATGATCCCGAACTTGGAGACGTCCATTTGCTCGGAGAGAATGTTGGAGGATGCGTCGACGACGAGCGGGATGTTACCGGTCTCGGGGAACTTGTTCATCTTGGTTCCGAAGATCGTGTTGTTCGAGGTAACGTGCACGTAGTCGTAATCGCCCTCGACTTTTGCGACCTTGGGAACGTAGGTGTAGTTCTTGTCCTTGGAAGACGCGACGACGTCCACGGTGAGCCAACGCTTCGCTTCCTTGAGCGCCTTGCCGGACCATACGCCGGTGTCGATGTAGGCGGCTTTTCCCTTTTTCTTGAGGTTAAGCGGTATCATCGCGAACTGAAGGCTCGCGCCGCCCTGGAGGAAGAGCACCTTGTAGTTCGCGGGGATATTCATGAGCTCGCGGAGAAGGGCTTCCGTCTTGGCGATGATTGGCTCGAACGCCTTGGAGCGATGACTCATCTCCATGACGGACTGGCCGGTTCCGTTGCAGTCGAGCATTTCCGCCGCCGCGATCTTGAGGACTTCTTCGGGCAGCATCGAGGGACCTGCGGAGAAATTGTACACTCTGTTCATTTTTCGCTCCTTGTGGCTGATTTCTTTACGGCGAGCCGGGCCGTGAGGCTTCCGAGCGCGTCGATAACCGATACGTTTTCAACCTCGGTTCCATGCGGAACCGAGAGGATTGCCGGGGTAAAGTTGACGATGCCGACGATGCCGCACTCGACGAGTCGGTCGGCGGTCTCCTGGGCCTTGGCCGGGGGGACGCAGAGAATGGCGTACGCGATCCCGAGGCGACCGATCACGTCCTTCATCTTGAAGGCCGGGTAGAGCGGGAAGTCCGCCTTCAGGATCTCGACGCGATTGACGTTCGAATCGAATCCCGCCACGAGCTCGAAGGACGAGCCCTGAAATCCCGCGTACTCGAGGAACGCCGATCCGAGCCGGCCGAGGCCGACGATGCAGCATTTTCCCCTTTCTCCCGAAAACCCGAGGGCTTTCCGGATGGCGAGGGCGAGTTTTGCGGGGTCGTACCCCGACGGGGTGGAAAAATCCTGTTCTGTCGGGGTGTCTGCCTGTGGTTCTTGCGCCGCGTTGAGCGCGGAGATGTCCTTGCGGATCGTGTGGCTGGGCCACCCGGTCAACTGCTCTATTTCGGCGGAGGAGATCGGGGCCGTGCGGGTCGATCGTTGTTCGAGAAGCCGGGCAAGCTGCGACAGGCGTTCTGCGGTCGGTTTCGGTATGGCCACGATTATCCTCCTTCTTTGTGAATAATTTCACACTCAGTATATCCGGGAGGGAAAATGATTGTCAAGTTAAAAATGCCGTTTCCTGGGAAAGATTTCACAGGTTGGATTAATGAGCATGACAGGATTTTACTGTTTGTTGACATCACCTCCGTTTTGTCCCATATTGTAGATATGTCGACAGACACGGGAAACTTTTTTCAGAAGATATTTGGCATGTTTTTTTCCTCGTCGGATCCGGAAGCCGAAAAACGGCGCCAATTGAAGGCTATCGCGAAGGATTTGTCGAAGGTTCGCTATAAATGGTACCGCCCCAGCTCCGAAGAAGCGCTTCCGGGTATGGGGAAGTTTTTTTACGACGTTTACAAGGTTATTGGGCCCGCTCAGGTTATGCTCGCGAACGCCAATTCCTCGACCGTGCTGAAGAATATCGTCGTTGAGCTGGGGCTTTCCAATAATCAGCTGAAGCTGAAGGACGGACTTACCGAGGAAGCGATCAAGGAACGGGCAAAGAATTCATCGCCCAAGGAACTGTCCCTTCAGATAAAGAACGAGCTTTCTGCCTTTGTCGCGGAGTTTGACGCTGCGAAGATCCAGATGACGGATACCATGTATTCGCAGCTCGAGCTGATGGTCAATTTCGTCTCGTTCGACTTCTTCTTTCTATTGAAGAAATTCGATTCCAGCATTCCGGAGCGCAATTTTTCCTATTCGCCCAAGTATGAGACGATTCGCGGCGAGTACGTTCTGGACGACCTGAAGGATTTGCGCATGTGGCGTACTCCTTGCCGCTTGACGCCGATTGGCCGAAGATTTTCGCGGTGGTCAAGGCGTATC
>DAOPXQ010000176.1:0-5172 GCA_035352395.1 Treponemataceae bacterium
TGTTCTCGATCGGGTTTCACGTCGTCGTCGAGCGATTCTTCCTCGGCGTGGACGAGCGCGAGGGCGTGCTGTCGGGGATCATCCAGGAAAACGTGACCGGCGTGCGGGTCGTCAGGGCATTCGCGAGGCAGCTGTACGAGCGCGAGCGATTCTCCCGCGCGAACGACGCTTTCCGGGATCAGGTATTCAAGCTGATCGTGGCGCTGTGCTTTTTCTGGAGCGTGACGAGTTTCCTAGGGCTTTTGCAGATCGCGATCGTTACCGGCTTGGGCGTCGGGATGATCGGGCGGGGTACGCTGACGATCGGGCTCCTTTTTCTTTTCATCGCGTACGAGCATCAGGTGCTTTGGCCCATTAGGCAATTTGGACGCGTGTTGGCGGATATCGGTAAGACGAAGGTCGCGCTGGGCCGCATGGCCGAGCTCTTGAATCTTCCCGTCGAGGAAGGACTCGACCGGGTTCCGGGGAAGTCGGAAGGCAATGCCGAAAGCCAGGCGAGTACCCCTGAGAGCGCCGCGAATTGGGCTAGCGGGGCAATTGAGTTCGATCATATCGCGTTTTCGTATCCGGACGGCACGGGCGTCCTTGATGACGTATCGCTCAGGATTGAGCCGGGCGAGCGGATCGCGATCGTGGGCCCGACGGGCAGCGGCAAATCGTCTCTTGTCCATTTGCTGACGCGTTTCTACGAGCCTTCGTCGGGCACGATACGGATCGGCGGGCGCGATATCCGCGAGGTCCCGAAACGGGAGCTCCGCTCGAGGATCGCGCTCGTGCTGCAGGAAGGTTTCCTGTACGGAAAGACGATTCGCGAGAATATCCGGATGGGGCGAAAGGACGCGAGCGAGAGCCTTATCGTCGAGGCGTCGACGCAGGCGGCGCTGCATAGCGTGATCGAGGGTTTTTCGGCGGGATACGAGACGATGGTCGGTGAACGCGGGGTGACGCTATCGGGCGGTCAACGCCAGAGGGTTTCGCTCGCCCGCGCGTTCGTCAGGGAGGCGCCCATATTGATTCTGGACGACAGCCTAAGCGCCGTGGATACCGAGACGGACGGGATGATCCGCGAGGCGCTAGCCCGCGCGAATCGGAAAACGACGACGATCATCATCGCGCATCGGATTACGACGCTGGCGTCCGCGGATCGGATCGTCGTGCTGGAGGGCGGCCGGGTAACCGCCGTCGAGACGCACGACGAACTGATGCTGTTGCCCGGACTTTACAGAAGGCTCGCCGAGTTGCAGGGCGCGCGAACTAAAGGAAACGGAAATGTCTGATATTCAAGGATTCGAGGAAAAGGATTACTCCCGCGAGTTTAACGCGGGGATTTGGAAGAAGATAATCAAGATGGCGCGGCCGGTGTATCCCTTTATGGCGGGAACGGGTGTCCTGATGGTCATGCTCGCGGCTATGGACGCGGCTTTCCCCCAGCTTCTGCGATACGCCGTCGACGTGCTGGTTCCGGCCGTTATGGCGGGCGGAAGCCCTGGCGTGGGCACTAGGATCGTCGCGTTCGTGGCCGCCTCGATCGGCCTCGCGACGGTGCAGGGGATATGCATCTTTTCGTTCATCTTCACCGCGGGCGTTATCGAGGTTCGGCTGGTCCATCTACTGCGGCAAAAGGCCTTTGATCAATTGCAGGAGCTGAGTTTCTCCTATTACGACAAGACGCCCGCCGGATGGATCATGTCGCGCATGACGAGCGACGCCCAGAAACTGGGCGATACCATCGCCTGGGGCATCGTGGACCTCGTGTGGGGAACCGCCATCATGGCGGCCGTAATCGTTTGCATGTTCGTCATGAATTGGCGCCTGGCGTTGGTGGCGCTCGCGTTTATGCCCGTTTTGCTCGTGATGACCTGGTTGTTTCAGTCGCGTATTCTCGACGCGCAGCGCAAGGCGCGGAAAGCGGGATCGTTGCTGTCCGGTATGTACAATGAGGGTCTTCAGGGCGCGCGAACCTCAAAGACACTCGTTCTGGAAGAGCATAATCGCAGGGAGTTCGAGGCGAGCAGCGGTAGGCTGAAGGGCTACGCGATGCGGGCCGCGAAGCTGTCGTCGCTTTTCATGCCCCTCGTTATCCTTCTAGCCGCGGTAGGCGCGGCGATGGCACTGGGGAAGGGCGGATCGATGGTTATCGTCGGGTCTTTGAGCTTCGGTACCCTGATCGCGTTCGTGAACTACTCGATGATGCTGTTCGACCCGGCGAGGGAGGTCGCGCGCGTCCTCTCCGAGTTTCAGGCCGCGCAGGCGAGCGCCGAGCGGCTCGTCGGGTTGATCGAGACCAAACCCGAGATCGTGGATAACCCGGACGCAGTCGAAGACGGCGATATCCGCGGGGACGTCGAGCTCTCGCACGTGGATTTTGGCTACGCGAAGGGCGATTTGGTCTTTCAGGACTTTTCGCTGAAAATACCCGCGGGACAAACCCTTGCGATCGTGGGCGAAACGGGAAGCGGAAAATCAAGTTTGGTAAATCTGATGTGCCGATTCTACGAGCCGAGCGCGGGCGAGATCCTGATCGACGGCAAGGATTACCGAACGCGGACAAGGTATTGGCTTCACAGTAAGCTAGGATACGTCTTGCAGGCGCCTTTACTGTTCTCCGGGACCGTCAAGGAGAATATCCGTTACGGAAGGCTTACCGCGACCGACTCAGAAATCGAAGAGGCGGCGCGGCAGGCGAACGCGTACGGTTTTATCTCTCGCCTGGAGCATGGCTTTGACACGGTCGTCGGGGAGGGAGGAGCGCTGCTGTCCACCGGGCAGCGGCAGCTTATCAGCCTCGCGCGCGCATTGGTCGCGAATCCCCGCATAATGATCCTGGACGAGGCGACGAGTTCGGTCGATACGGAAACCGAGGTTCTGATACAGGGCGCGATAGAGCGCCTTCTTGAGGGGCGGACGAGCATCGTCATCGCGCACCGGCTTTCGACGATACGAAACGCCGATCGCATAATCGTGATGGAAAACGGTTCTGTCTTGGAGGACGGGAATCATGAGCGTTTGATGGAAGCGAAGGGAAGATACTGGCGACTGTACACGAGGCAATTCCTTGACGAGGAGGCCCTTGCGTTGGCCGCCTCCGATGAATCGCCCCGGTAGTCGATTACTCCGTCGGGAGGAGGTTAGTCCACATCTCCGGAATATTGAGAAAAACGCCCCTTCCTGATAGTATTCCATTTCAGGAGAAAACCATGCACGTTGTTTGTCTTGACCTTGAGGGCGTTTTGGTACCGGAGATCTGGATTGAGTTCTCCAAGGCGACGGGAATCGAAGAACTTCGGATCACGACTCGGGATGAGCCCGATTACGATAAATTGATGAAATTTCGCATTGAGGTTCTGGAACGCAATGGGCTGAAACTCGCCGATATCCAGCGCGTGATCGGCGGTATGGACCCCCTTCCCGGCGCAAAGGCGTTTATGGACGCCGCCCGGGCGAAAACGCAGGTTATCATCCTTTCCGATACCTTTACACAGTTCGCCCTTCCGCTGATGGCGAAACTTGGGTACCCGACGCTGTTCTGCAACGAATTGGCGATCGCCGACGACGGAGCCGTGACCGGATATACCCTGAGACAGAGCGACGGAAAGCGTAAGGCGGTAGCCGCGCTGAAGTCGATCAACATGAAGGTGATGGCCTCGGGCGATTCGTACAACGATCTTGGGATGATAACCACCGCCGATTCGGGCGCTCTCTTCCGCGCCCCCGACGGGATCAAGGCGCAATACCCGAGCGTCCCCGCGTACGAGTCCTACGACGATCTGCTCGCTCACATCGACCGATTCATTCGGACCTGACCTGAGTCTTCTAAATGCGTCTCGTCGACGCGCAGTAATACCGAAGCGAGGATGGTAATCGTTCCCATCGCGAGGAACGTCCATCCAAGCGAAATATCCGTAAGGAATCCCGCGACGGGATAGAGAACGGTCGTCATGAGCCGTTCAAGCATCGAGACGCCGGAAAGAACCGTTGCCCGGTTCGCGTCCTCGATGTGATCGTTCATCAGGGTACTGAGCATGGGCGCTCGAAATAGCTTGAGCATAATCACGCCGAAGATCGCGACGAGCGCCATCGGCAGACCCGGAAAGAAGAAGACCCCGAGATATAGAATCCCGGGAGTTATCGACGACAGCATCAGCGCGCGCTTCGTGCCGACCGTTTTTTGCACGAACCCGGTGGCCAGAAGAAGCCCCATCGCGGCGAGGTTTGTTCCCGCCCCCACGAAACCGATCAGTCCAATCGGGAAATCGTTCTCTACCAGCAAGGCTTGGTAAAACCAGAACATGAAAAACGTCAGAGACGAGACGATCGCGTAGTTAAGGCTAAACCGGGTAAGAGCCGGCTTCGTAAAGATAAAGCGAAATCCGTCGAAACCCGCCTTAAGGGCGCTTCCGTGGAATTTCTGCCTGTTGGGCTCCCTTACCGCGACGACGATAAATCCTGCGAGGATGATCGCGATTCCGCTGGCGAAGAAAACGGCGCCCAAGGCCGTCTTATAGGGAAGGATGCCGGCCTGCGCGAAGAGGCTTCCCGCCGGAAAGGCGATGAGGAGCCCCGCCGTCCCGAACGCGTCATAGCGCGCGTTGATCCGCGCTGCATCCTTTCCATCGTCGATCTTGGCTGATAGTTCGTAGACGAGCGCGCGGTCCGCGCCGCTTTGGAGCGTCATTCCGATCGCGCAGATCACCTCCGCGACAATCAGCGTCACGAAATTGAGAGAAACCCCGAAAATCAGGAAAGCCCCGCCGAATAGCAGAGAGCCGAGAAAGAGCGAGACTTTTCTGCCAAAGCGGTCGGCGACTACGCCGGTCGGAATCTCGAAGAGCAGCATGCTTACCGAGAATACCGCCTCCAGCGAGAACATCTGCGTAAAGTTAAGCCCGACGCGATGAAGGTAGAACGGGACGGCGATGGCCCCGAAAAACTGAAGGCTTTTAAGGAAGCTGAAGAGGTACAGGGTTATAATACTTCGTTTTGGGTTCATGTTTTTCGGTATACCCAGGTTACGGAAAAAAGTAAAGGGCTAGCGCGAGAGAATCGCGTACATCGGCGATTCGTCCGGCCGTAACTCGAGAACGTGGCGCTCGCAGGGAAGAACCTCTGTGGGATCGTGCGTTACGTGCAACAATGTCGAGTCTCCGCTTTCCGCGATCCTTTGCAAAAGAT
>DAOPXQ010000177.1:0-5150 GCA_035352395.1 Treponemataceae bacterium
CCGAAAGATCAAGCGATTCATCTATCGCGATTTCCAAAGCGCGATGGACCTGTAAGCGACGGCGCAACCCGAACGGCGGTATGGATGACTCACCGCCGCTCGATTCTCCGGCAAAAAAGCGGATAGAGCGCGGCGACCCAAACGAGGCTCACGCCGATGAACGCGAGCCACGCGAAGGGCCTCGCGCGTGACAAAGCCTCGCCGACCCAGAACGACGGCAGAGGGGCCGCTAAGAATCTCCAAGGCGACCGTACGACGAACGGCACGGCGATACCCGCGAGAATCAGCCCGCATAGCTTGGCGATGGCCATACCCTCGACGCGATTTCTTGACGCCGCGGGGATTAACAGGGCGAACGACGTCGCGAGGATCGCGGACGCTGCGCTCACGGCAAGCCGAACGCGAAGTCCCATCCCGGAAAGCCCGAACGCCGACAGAACCACGACGGTAACCGCCGCGGCGATCAACGAGGGAATGACGAGGCGCGAAGCGACGTAGCCTATCCGCCCTACCGGCGTAACGGCGAGACAGGAAACGATGCCGGCGTCGCGCTCCTCGAGGATCACCATCGACGACGCGAAGCACAGCATATACGGCGCGAGAATCGCGAGAAAGGCGTCCACGAGCGCGTAATACGGCGCGATTACGGGATGACCCAGGCGATGCGAAAGGAACGCCTCAAGCGGCGGAAGCCCGAACCGGAACGCCGTACCAGCGAGAATCGGCGCGGCGGTGGACATGACGAGCATCGAGTCGGCCGCAATCTGCCGAACGAACATCAAAAACGAAGCCATTGTTTCTTTCCCGTACATCGTTATGCCTCCCTTCCCGCGCCGACATCCCCTGATCGCAGCATGCGATCCACGGACGGGATCGCGATCAGCGCGAACGCCGCGCACCAAGCGGCCAGGGAAAACAAGCTCGCGACCGGCGCGCGCGGAGACGCGCGAAGCAGGTTCAGGACGGCGACGCCGGGATGGGCGAACATCCAGTCCGGCCCGTGACCGAAATACCAGAGTCCAGCGGGCAAGAACATCGCGAGTTCCATCGGCACGGTAAGGATCATGAACGAGTTTACGGTGCGCGCGCGCGCGCCGATCGCGAGACCCGCGAGGGAAAAAAGCGACGAGCCAAAAAGCAGGGCGAGAATGGTCCAGACGGAAACCCTTCCCCCGCTCGCGAGCGAGATCGCCACGCCCGCGATGGCAGAGATCGCGGAAAGGGAAACGCACTTCGCGAAACAGTACTCTCCCGCGCTCGCTGGCGAGACGGAAAGCGACGGATGCACGCGCTCGCCCCGCTCGAAGAGGAGAATAGCCCCCATGAAAAACAGCCCCAGCGCCGCGGGATCGGAAAAGACCGCGATCTCCCGAGCGATATCCCGGTAGGGTCGCGGGATCGCCAAGATTACCGCGACGTACAGGACGGATACGATAACGTACAAAAAGTAAAAGCCGTATCGGGCCTGCAGCAGCGCGTCGGTTTTCGCCATCGAGACTACGCGCCTCATGCGAGCCCCCTTCCCGTCACGTCCATGAAAATATCCTCGAGCGACGGTTCCTGGCTATGGATGGAAACGAGCTTACCGGAGCCGATTAATTCCCGCAGCCGCGAGTCGGCTCCCGTGCCGGAGAGAATAGTCTCGCCCCAGGACTCTCTCGCACACCCGCCCTCGCCGTCTTCCGCGATCCAGGAATACCTGATTTTCGCCGCGCCTCGGGAAAGCATGAGGTTTCGCGGGGTATCGAGAGCGCGCACGGAGCCGTCGACGATGAAGGCCACGCGGTCGCAGAGCTCGGCGGCGTCGTGCATATTATGCGTGGTAAGGATGATCGCCTTCCCGAGATCGCGCTCGGAGCGAATGATATCCTTCATTTGGCGGGAGTTGGCGGGATCGAGACCGGAAGTCGGCTCGTCGAGAAACAGCACGTCGGGATCGTGGGCGATCGCCTTCGCGAAGTTAAGCCGGCTTTTCATCCCCTTGGAAAACGCGCCGACCTTCTTGTCGGCGTCGAGCTCAAGACCGACCATCTCGAGCGACTCGAGCGCGGGCCTGGCCTTCTTCTTATAGAGTGACCCGAAGAACTCGAGATTCTCGCGCGCGGTAAGTTTTTCGTACAGCGTCGGGAACTCAAAATCGACGCCGATGCGCTCGTAAAACGAAGGATTTCTATGACGCATATCAACGCCGCAAACGGATACGTCCCCATGGTAACCGGTCAGCAAGCCGGTAAGGATTTTCTGCAAGGTGCTCTTCCCCGCGCCGGAAGGTCCCAGGAACCCGAAAACCTCGCCCCGGCCAACGGAAAAACTCACGTCCCTGATAAAAGGTTTCGCGTCATAACCGAAACATACATTCTTTACCGATATCACTTTCATGCCTCCCCGGGCGACGCTTCGTCGAACATGCGGCGAACGGTACCCGATACGATGATCTGGAGGACCTTCTCGAAAGAAGCCTCGCCAATATCCTTTTTATGCAACAGCAACAGAAAAATCGCGCGGAAGGCCGCCGAATAGGCGTCCACGTCAATTGAAGCGAGACAAGGAATGAAACGCCCAAGTCCCGCGAACAAATCCGCGTCGTTATGCTCATGGAGGGCGACTAGATCGTCCGGCAGAGACCGAAACAAACGCTCAAGCTCTCCGCTCGAAAGCAAACCGGGATAGAATGACGCGTCAACCTCATGAAAGAAATCCAGTATAAGCGCGGTAAACCCTTCTACCCCCGGAGTGCCCAATGCCGAGAGCCGACGCATGAAATCGCCTTCGACGCGCTCATGAAAACGCATGATTACGCGAAAGAACAGTTCCTCTTTTGAGCGATAAAACGCGTAGAAAGCGCCTTTAGATATCCCCGCCTCCGCCGCGAGTTCATCGACGCTCGTCTTTTGGATTCCACGGGTACCCATGTACCGTTCCGCGGTCGCCAGTAGAACTGATTCAATTCGGTTTCGTTCCTGTTCGGAAAAAGCCTTTGCCATTTCGCATCCTTCTGTATGACTATATACACTGTATTAGTCATACAGTCAAGTAAAAGAGGCGGATTTCGTTTTTTAGATTGCAATCACGAAGTAAATCACATATACTGAAACAACATAGTCCGAAAAGGAGGACTCCATGGCAGTTAAGGCAATGGATCTGTTTGAGGCCTACACGCAAAACAAGCTACCGATGGATGAGGGATATATCGTCTCGTCGTTTTTCCGACCCGATTCGAGATACAGCATTTACGAGATCGTATCCTATTCAGCCGTCAAGGATTTCTATATCGCGGGTAATGGTCTGACGTTCCAAACGAACGGAAAGAAGATTTACATCCTCGTCGAGCCATCTTCCTATAACTACAAGACGGTGGAGCCCTACTGCAGGACGCAGGAAGACCAGATTCCGCTTCGCTTCAGCGAGGCGCACATCATAACGGCGAGAAATCAGTCCAAGATCATCTTCAACAAGGAAGCCATGCAGGCCATTTCGGCGTTCACGGTCCTGAAGCCGGAAGGAATGAACTTCTCCTTCCTGTTCTATGCCCTGCCGGACGTATTCGACTCGATGAACAAGTTCTTCGCCAAGACCCTGAACCAGGAAGCGGGAATCTCGCAGCCGGACGCGGTTAAGGCGGCCAAGGAAATCGCCGAGCTCTGCTCAAGAACGCTTACCTGGCCCAAAGACGAATAACCATGCGCCTCGTGGTCGTATACGGCCTTAAAACGAGGGATTACCGCTGGCTTGAGGGATTCTATCCCGCGAAAAGATTAACCGCAGCGTGCGAAAACCGGGGCCTTGAGCTCCGGTTTTTGTTTCCCCAGGACATTCGGGCATTCATCGATAACCCCAACGACCCCAAGCGAGACGAAACCGTCTTCTTCACGCGCGGCGACATCTCTCGCGAAGCGATGGAGCTCCTCGAGTCGACCGGACTCCCCTGCGTGAACGGACTGATCGGGCGGGACATCGCGAACGACAAGCTTCGAACCTTTCGATTTCTCAGCGAAAACGGATGGCCAACGCCGAACACGGTGGCTCTTGGCAACGCGAACGGCGAAACACCTCACGACGCGCTTGGCGACACCCAGGGGTTTCCGGTCGTGGTCAAACCGCGGTTCGGCAGCCAGGGTAGAGGCGTCGCGCTCTGCGAGAACGTGGATGACGTCGATCGCGCGGTAGGAGCGGTAAATGCAGGCACGGGCGCGATGGATGAGTGGATAGCGCAGGAATACATCGCGCATTCGCGGGGACGGGATCTTCGTATGCTATTTTCAGGAGACGAAATCCTCACGGTAGCCGAACGGCGCGCGCAGAACGGGGATTTCCGCTCGAACGCGGGGACAGGCGGACATTTTCGGCTCATGGACGGATACGGTCCTTTCCGCGATATGACGCTCAACATCGCTAAGGCGGCTGGTCTTTGGTATGGATCGATCGACTGGCTGTTTCTTCCATCGGGGAGTCTGACTGTCTGCGAGATCAATGCCTCGCCGGGCTTTGAGTCGATCGAGCGAGACTGTGGCTTGGATGTCGCAGGAAAAATCGTAGAAAAACTGTTAGAAAATTTTACATAGGCCTTGAATTTCTTTTTACAATGATCTATAAAATAAGCAAACGATTGCGCAAACGTTTGCTTATCGTTATGGAGAACACAATGAGAAGAAAAACATCTACCCTTGAACGTTACATGATCTTCTTTGGAAGACAGTATCCCCTCAACTTTGGATTCAAGGTCACCGTGTCCGGCAAACTTGATGAAGCGAAAATTCGCGACACACTCATCACTCTGGCAAAACGCCACCCGATCGTTTACGCGCATCAGGAATATACCAGGGGCAAGCAGATGGACATGGTTCTCGACGACTTGCCGCCGCTTCTCGTCACCCGGCGCGAAGGCGGCGAGGCCTGGCAAAAAGCCCTGCTTTCATGCATGACGAGGGAATTCGATATGTTTACCGGACCGTTATTCAGCCTGGACTATCGATATGTCGGCACCGGGACGGAACTGCTGTTCGTGTTCCAGCACGGCGCGGCGGACGGCATCGCGGCCACGTATTTCATCAACGATTTTCTTACCCTATACGCGGGACTCCCCGTCGCGATACCCGAAAACCCGACGCTCCCGATGCTCTACGAGGTGATGGACGAAGCCGTGTACAAAG
>DAOPXQ010000178.1:0-5110 GCA_035352395.1 Treponemataceae bacterium
CCTATGATGGAAATGGCAATACTGGCGGTTCTGTTCCCGTTGACACTCAGGCTTACAGCGCATGGGGGACGGTCATTATACAAGGCAACACCGGAAATCTCGAAAAAAACGACCTAATCTTCGCCGGGTGGAGTCGGTCCGTAGCCAATACTGACTATCCGTTTACCGCAGGATCAACCCTTCAGATCGAATCATCATCGATTACGCTGTACGCATGCTGGGTTCCAGTATATGCCTACACCATATCATCCGGGAAAGCGACGATAACGAAATATAACGGAAGCGAGTCGGTGATCGATATTCCTTCGATGCTGGATGGCTATCCGGTTACAGCGATTGGCATGGATTCCTTTAACGGCAATTCCGTTTTGACGAAAGTTACCATTCCTTCAGGCGTTATCTCGATCGGGGTCGATGCCTTCCGCGCATGCGCGGCTTTGGATTCAGTGACGATTCCCTCAACCGTTACGACTATCGGCACGTCGGCTTTTTGTGGCTGCGCTGCCTTGTCTTCCATTGTCCTTCCCGAAGGTTTGACCAGCCTGGCGGGTTATGTGTTTGAAAATTGCGCCGGCTTGAAAAGCGCATCTCTTCCGTCAACCCTTGCATACGTACCTACAGGCTGCTTTTCTGGCTGCAGTGGATTGGTCAGCGTCAGCCTTCCTTCAAAAGCGTGGTATATCATGGACTGCGCCTTTTCCGGCTGTACCAGCCTGACGACCATCACGATTCCTGCCTCAGTTACGCAAATTCGCTGTACGGCTTTTACCGGATGCATCGGGCTGAAGGACGTGGATGTCAATGCGACGACGCCTCCCGAAATAGACGTTGTCATGGGCGACAAGCCGAGTATGCTTTTTGGGGACTGTTCCGCGCTTGAGCATATCTATGTGCCGACAAGCAACGTCACTACCTATCAGGAAACAGGGCGCTGGGATATTTATTCCGCGTTGATAGTCGGTTTGTGAGTACCATAATATACCAGATACGAGATAGTAAATGAAAAGTGGGCTCTTCCAGTTATCATGAACCGACCTGGAAGAGCCGGAGCCCGATAATATTAAGGAATACCAGTTATCACCGAGGCGTGAAAAACTTGCAACTTGCTCCCTCGACCTACTACGATGCTATGGCAAAGCGATGCGCTGTACCGTCGAGCGATTGATGCGAAGTATGGGTTTACAAGGTGTATTAAGGATAAAGGTCACGCGAACGACGATTCCATCAAAAGATTACCGTAATCCGTTCGATTTGTGCCTAGCAAGTTTCATGCAACGAGACCGAACCGATTGGAAGTACTCCTCCTGTGAAACTCAGAAAATCCCATTATACAGATCAATATAGTCTGCCCGTAGCGGCTGGACTCCCGCATAAAAGCCTCCGGTGAACTCGGGTGGTTTATAGTCCTGAGCGAGCCCAGTAAAAAAGGTAATTCGCCCTGTAGTTGTCTGTTGCTTTTTATATTTTGGGAGGGGGAAGTATCCCCCTGTCTCCAAAAGTTTTCGCTTCGCAAAAACGTTTTTCCGCCACCCCCTCGTTCGGTGATGCTTAGGGTCATCATTATAACAAGCGCGGCCCTGATCGCGGACGGCTACCATGCGAAGATCGATGGCTTCACGAGCCTCGCCGTGCTTGCGGGTGTCGTCGGCGTGATCGCGGTTTTCCCTCTCGCTGACCCGACGCTCAGCTTTGCCGAGTCGCACGAGATCGTCGGGAAAATCGAAGATGCCGTGATGAGCCATATTCCATACGTGGGAAGCGTGCTCGTCGACATAGAGCCGGAGGGCCATGGGCATTGACAATCCTGTATAAACGGATGATCCTCGGCTTGAAAAAACGTTTGGGTGTTGTATAGTGTATACGAAAGAGGGTGATATGCAAAAAAAATTTATTGGACTCATAGCGGCTTTCATAATCTGCTCAATGTGTTTCGCGGAAGAGCAAAAACAGCAAACCGGTGAATCAGCTCATTCTGGGAAGATCGCGGCGAGCACGATAAGCGCGACTGAGTACGACATCAGGAAAGACATATACGAAAGGAATAAGCAAAGCTACAAGCCATTTTTCCTTAAGATAATCAACGATAAAGCATTTCTATTATATCAGCGCCAACCGCTACCCTTCGCGGGCGAGGTCTGTTTTGTCCAAGAGTCAAAACTCAGCGACACCGATCAGACAAAGAAACAGGTTGTACTGATACTGTCGAAACTCCATAAAAAGCTAATCCCGTTTACCTTTACCTTCGAGGACGATTACTCGCTTTGGTATAGAATGCCTGACTATGACAGCGTCTTCGATAGTCAGAAGATCGTGAAAGACGATACGCCCTTTTTGACCTTTGGCGATTCTTGCCAAGGGTTAGTCGAAAACCTGAAAAAGGACAATAGCTTTTTTCCGTATGGGCTAACCGTCTCGCAAAACGGCGAGTGCGTCACTATCGTTTTGCCGACCGCGTCGCTTCGCCTTAAAGACGCAAAAATAATCTCTTTCCCGCTTAACGATCTTGAATCGACTGAGATTCCGGAAGGATGGACAGCGGTAGGCGCCGATTTAACGAACAATACGATATATGTATTACTCATTTCCTATGATACAAAGTCATAAGACAGGCGAAAAGACAATAAACAAACCGCTAATAGCGATGTCTTTTCCTTGAATGAGCACGTAATAATAAATTCTGGAGGCATGGGTAATATGAAAAAAGCATCGTTGGCGCTTGCGTTCGCTATCATCGCGCTTTCCGTGGGCTTGTCGTCCTGCGGCACGGTGTCGGAGAATGCCGCCCCGCAAGCGCGCGGGGAGATTCAGGACGGGGTGTATCTGGGAGTGGGACGTTCGCGGCCTCCCTTTGGGACAATGGCCGTGTTCAAGAAAGTCGAAGTGGAGGTAAGCGTCGCGGGGGGGAAGATCGTCGGCGTTCGTCTCGTTAAACCCCAGGCTTTAATCGAAAAGCTCGCGCCGCTCGATGGGCTTGTCGTCGCTAATGGCGGTTCTGAGATCGACGGCGTCTCCGGCGCTACCTGGAGCAGCGCGGCTTATCGGGCCGCCGTGAATGACGCCCTGACGAAGGCGAGCGGGACGAATCGCTAAGCGCCGCGAGGCGGTCCGAACGCGGCATCGCGGTCATGGATAATGCGCTTATAAACAATACACACGAGGTTACCGCATGAAGTCCGAACAGCTACTCAGCTCAAGTCGATTACGATATCTTATTCCGGAGATTTCTAATGCCGAAATCCTTCGGGATATCTATGATGGTATCCTAATGCAATATGGGGCAGGAATGGATAGCAAAAAAAAAACGTTCTATTTACAAAGGTGATATACTAGGAACAAAGTCATTATATAATTTTAGGAGTCTAATATGAAAAAGTCTTTCTGTCTCGCTATCCTGTTATTCTCGCTTATGCCTTGTTTCGCGGAAAAGGCGACGCTGTACGTCGGTTCCGATGCGATGATTACCGATACGGTTCTCACCGTAATCACCTTGACCGATGCGTCTCCGGAAGCCTTTGCCATACCGTTACAGTTTTGCGTCAAAGTCGATTACTATTTCTTTTCTTTGATGGCGGGAACGCGCCTGATATACACACAACCAGAGAGGTATCCTCCTGAGCTTGAGGTGCTCTTCTCATTACAACCGGAGATATACTTCGTCAATATTAAGAATAAGTCGAAATTCGGGATAGCCGGTTTCGTGGAAGTAGGTGATTCCATAAAGTTCTTCAGAGATCAGTACTTTTTGCCCGTGATCATGTTTGGGCCTTACTTTACCAATACAATGAGCGTTACGGATAGGATTCAGGTGAAAAACGACCTAGGGGCCTTGATTTATGCTCGAGGTACGGGTCTAACGATCCTGCCGTTATTGCGATCGGGTATCCTGTTTAAAATCGGTGACTAGGGATATCACGGCAATACGGACATTCCTTTTTTCACGTAATATTCATCCTTCAGTGACGAAACGCTAATACACCAACGATAGACTCGTGCGAAACCGCAGCGATTCAGAAATCGCAGAGATGCGGAAATTCGCAGGAGGAAATCGATGGAAAGATACGGTAAAGTCGCGCTTGCGGCGGCCCTGGCAATCGCGTTACTTTCGGAAGTCGCGGTGGCGCAGTCTAAAAAGGCCGCTGGTAAAGCAGGCGCCAGCGCCAGCGCCAAGAACGTGATACTCCTTATTCCCGACGGGGCGAGCCTGGCCCCGCAAACCCTATCGCGCTGGATTAAGGGCAGCGCGCTCTCGTTCGATAAGTACACGTGCGCTCTCGTCGAAACGCACAACTCGGACATGACGATAGCCGACTCAGCGCCCGCCGGCAGCGCCTACGCGACCGGCTTTAAGAGCCAGACCGGAAACATCGCGAGCACCGGCAAGGTTTATACCGCTCCTGGCATATCCGCCCCGGCGATCGGCGAGCTCCGTCCCGTCGCGACCGTGCTCGAGGCGGCAAAGCTCTCGGGACGGTCCACCGGTCTCGTGTGCACCTGCGAGTTCATGCACGCGACGCCCGCGGACTTCGCTGGCCACGATCCGAGCCGCAAGAACTACGATGGGCTTTCCGAGCAGATTATATTCAACAACGTAGACGTCGTTCTCGGCGGCGGTTGGTCGTTCCTCGAGGCCGCGAACCGAGCCGACAAGGACAACGTGATCGATCAGATCGCGGCCCGGGGCTATGCGCTCGTGAAGACTCCCGCCGAACTCAAGGTTTCCAAGGCGACGAAGATTTTCGGGCTGTTCGCGCCAAAGGCGATGGCGTACGATCTTGACCGCGACCCGTCCAAGGAACCCGGGCTTGACGAGATGACCTCTAAGGCGATCTCCGCGCTCTCGGCGAACAAGAACGGATTCTTCCTAATGGTCGAGGGATCGAAGGTAGACTGGGCCGCCCACGCGAACGATCCCGTCGGCATCGTCAGCGATTTTCTGGCGTTCGACAGGGCTTGCAATGTCGCGCTCGAATTCGCGGCCAAGGATAAGAACACGATCGTGATCGTCGTGACCGATCACGGCAACTCGGGATTCTCGATCGGCGACAGATCGACGAACGGAAGCTACGACAAGACCCCCTACAATACGTTCTATGACCCAATCAAGAAGGCG